>JAOAEQ010000064.1 GCA_026416715.1 bacterium | reverse complement strand
GAGCTTTCATGAATAGTTTCATTCTACAAAGTTTACGAATGAACATCTAGAAATGGTCACGCAAGAAGTTTTTTAAGAAACTGTCCTGTGTAGGAGTGTTTCGTTTTTGCGATATCTTCTGGTGTTCCTGTGGCGATAACTTCTCCCCCATGGTCCCCGCCTTCTGGTCCTAAATCAATAATCCAGTCTGCGTTTTTGATAATGTCAAGGTTGTGTTCAATTACAATAACGGTATTTCCTTTTTCTGTAAGTTTATGAAGCACTGACAGAAGTTTTTCTAAATCAGCAAAATGAAGACCAGTGGTTGGTTCATCTAAAATATATACTGTTCGTCCTGTTGATCGCTTTGATAATTCAGCGGCAAGTTTTACCCGTTGCGCTTCACCACCGGAAAGTGTTGGCGCTGGTTGTCCAAGTCGAATATATCCAAGCCCCACGTCTTCAATAGTTTGCAGTTTATCTCTTAATGACGGATGGTGAGTGAAAAATTCAATCGCTACCGACAC
>JAOAEQ010000063.1 GCA_026416715.1 bacterium | reverse complement strand
TGCATGCTGGGCTAAATTCAATCGCCCTTTACAGGGCTAACCAAGAAGAACCTCTGCGCACTCTGTGTCCTCTGCGGTGAAAAGATTGTTTGTTGTCAATCCCGAAGGGATGATTGATACTAGCCCAGCCATTCATGGCTGGGTCAGGATGAACCACCACCTCGCATTAGTCCCGTCAGGGACGATTGATTGGTCTGCATAGCCCCGAGTGGTAACCTTCTCCAAACTGATATCCTGCGCTCCCGCAGACGGATTCTGGGCTGAAGCCCGCATCACATTCATCTCCGTCTCCCCGACCTAAAGGTCGAGGCTAATCAGTCGGGGCTAGTCAGTCGGGGCTGGTCAGGTTCCCACCGCAGAGACCGCTGAGCTCGCTGAGAAAAAAATTGGGTTGGTTGATGACCAAGATAATCCTCTGCGCACTCTGTGTCCTCTGCGGTGAAAAGATTTTTTTTCATTCATCCGACCCGAACGGGACTATATCGTTTTTTCTCCGATTGCATTCCCAGCATTGCATG
>JAOAEQ010000062.1 GCA_026416715.1 bacterium | reverse complement strand
ATTCCCTAGGCAAAATATCCCATTCGTCCCTAACGGGACTCATACATCGGTTATGTATCACAACCCAGCTATAAATAGCTGGGCTACTATCAATCATCCGCTTCCAGCGGATTAACAATAAACCTGGAATGATAATGAACTCCATAGGGTTAACCCGAGATTATGGAACCGTTTGACCAATTAGCTCAATTTAAACAAATTATCGAATCGTTGAATCAGCCGCTGGCAAAAGTTCAGGTTAGTGGGCTCTGGGGTTCAGGAAAAGCATATTTAATTTCCGAGCTTGTAACCCGTATTGTTCGTCCGGTTCTCATCATCACGTCGGATGAAGATACCGCAGACGCAATGACGAACGACTTACAGTTTTTTTTGCAGCGTGATATCTTACAATTTCCGAGCTGGGAAATTCTGCCGTATGAAGAAACTGACCCGCTGGTTGACCTCATTGCGGAACGAATGCTAGTTTTCCAGCAAATCCGCAATCAGCTATCTGGAATCCGAAATTTAGCTCCGCTGGTGGTG
>JAOAEQ010000061.1 GCA_026416715.1 bacterium | reverse complement strand
TCTTAAAATATTCTCTCATCTTGCTAATGTTGGTGATGCAAAGTCTCTTGCAATTCATCCTGCTACAACAACTCATTCTCAGCTTACAAAGGAGCAACTTCAAGAGTCAGGCTTATCTGAGTCTTTGATAAGACTTTCAATAGGTATTGAAAGTATTGATGATATTTTATGGGACTTAGATCAAGCACTTAATAACTTATAGTTTACTTACTGATTTATAGCTTTTATTTCCCGTATAAGATATGGGCGATACTGGAATCGAACCAGTGACCTCTTGCTTGTCGAGCAAGCACTCTAACCAAACTGAGCTAATCGCCCATCTTTAAATAAAAACTCTTGACAAAATTCTATTTTTAAATTTATTATTTTCTAAGCTAGACTCCAAAATAAAACAAAAGTTTTATTTTGCTTTTATTTACTTGACTTTAATTTTTTTTGTCTGCAAATTTAAGACAAAATTCTATAAAGGAGACTTTTATGAGTAAAGATTATGTGGGAATAGTTGGGTATGGACTATACATACCTAGC
>JAOAEQ010000060.1 GCA_026416715.1 bacterium | reverse complement strand
TAGTCTTGATTCTCGCAGTGATTAGAGACCTATTGTTGCGCTGATAATTTACCTAAAGTCTCTAATCTTGCTGGTGTGATGGCGAAGAATTCTGGCAACGATACCAAGTCTAACTCGCCTTCATCGTTTAATTCGCACCAGAAACAAATGGCAGTGGCGCCTTCAGTGAAAATCGTATCGTATCCTAACTCTTTTTTTACAAAACGTTCAAAGACTTTACGATTTACAATCGGCACTACCACTAAAAAATAATTTTTAGTCTTCGCATCTAGGCAAAGCGAAGGGATTTCTCCAACGCCCAAGGTTTTCTGTAAATCTTTTGACAGCGTCAGGGTTTTCTTGGTTTCCATATCTCTGCCCTCCTTTCTAGTCACAATCTCCTTCTAAGCGGGTCAATCATTTCCACTCATATTTATCGAGTGGTTTAGAAATCATTTCTGGTACAGTCACAATCCCCTTCTAAGCGGGTCAATCATTTCCACTTGCAATCTAAATCTCTTGAGATTATCGATATCTCTGATACTGAGT
>JAOAEQ010000059.1:285-542 GCA_026416715.1 bacterium | reverse complement strand
AAGTTCCAGCAACCACATCCGGTATTAGCTCCAGTTTCCCGGAGTTGTCCCGTACTTCTCGGTAGGTTACCCATTTTGTACTCACCCGTGCGCCGCTTTACTCATCTGTATTGCTACAGACTTTCTCGCTCGACTTGCATGTGTTAGGCACGCCGCCAGCGTTCGTCCTGAGCCAGGATCAAACTCTCAGTAAAAAATTGGTGGTATCACTGAGGATACCTAATTCTTTTAACTCGCACTTCTTGAACCCTCTCTAT
>JAOAEQ010000059.1:0-275 GCA_026416715.1 bacterium | reverse complement strand
ACTTTTTGTTAGGTCTCTGAATATTTTTAACAAAACGGGCAAGAAAAATTAAGAAGGACAATACTGTTAGATTCTGTGGGAATATTTACCAACTTCTTCCATTTAATGGGATAAAGAGTCTGTGTGGAGAATGTATGGAGGCATACGAACTTCTGGAGGGGAGAACAGAGATTCTATGAAGAGGTAAAGAATAATTGAGTCAGAAACGGAAGAATCTTTTAGTATTTAGGAGTAATAAAGTTGAGATGAAAGAGGGATATAGACCACCGTTAAAT
>JAOAEQ010000058.1 GCA_026416715.1 bacterium | reverse complement strand
ATTACTCACTATATAAGTTATATATCTCAAAATTTATTTGTAATATCTCATTATTATAATATTATCCCTAAATATTATAATTATTTTCCTCAAAATTTTATATTAAGGTCTTAATTTCTATATAATTTATTTCGATATTACTATATAAAAACTCATTATTTGAAAAATTTTTCTCATATTTGAGGAATAAAATTTAATTATTGAGGATTAATTTTTTTATTATGAGATATCATAAATAAATTAAAAGATTTTTTATTAAATTATTAAAAAATAGTAAATAAATATTAAGGAACAAAATTAAAATAATAAAAAAATTTTTTAAATTAGTGAGGAAAAATAGTTAATTATTAAAGAATAATTTTTATATGCTAAGGACACTTTTATCACTGTTCATCGAAAAAACTGATAATGTTATTAAAAATAAGTGCAATAATAAAATTATATCTGACATTAAGTTTGAGAATATTGAGTTAATTCAAATTCTTTGATATCATTAGCTTATTTATAGATATGGAACATCAATTTTTTCATTTAGAGTGTTTGACTATAAACCTATTAC
>JAOAEQ010000057.1 GCA_026416715.1 bacterium | reverse complement strand
ATCTAAATCATTAACCAATAAACTAAACGGAGGTTTAAAATGAAAGCTGTAAAAGTATTAGTAGTAATGTTATTAGTATCAATGTTTGTTTTTGCTCAAGAAGCTCCTAAAAAAGAAGCTAAAGCTGAAAAAACAAAAACAACAGAAGTAAAGAAAGCTGAAACAAAGAAAGCTAAAAAAGAAGAAAAGAAAGAAGAGAAAAAAGAAGAAAATAAAAAATAATCTCTCCTTTGAATTTCAAAAAGAAGGGCATTTTTAATGCCCTTTTTTTGTTATAATAACCTTTTTTCACCTTCCAATTCTCTAAAATGTTTTATATCTTGAACCATTTCAACACAACCTTGATATTCGTTATTTTCATTTCTAACAGCAAAGTAAGATATATACACAAATTTATCTTGAAAATTAATCCAGAATTCAGCGCTATCTCTTGTTCCTGCTTTCATTTCTTCTAAAATTTTATTTACTAAATGAACGCTTTTTTCGGGATGGCACTTTTGAACAGCTCTTCCTATTACTCCTAGTGATCTATGAAAAATTTTCTTTTTGTTTTGATGCGAAAAGTATCTGACTATATCATTTTCGTCAACAAAAGATAATTCAAC
>JAOAEQ010000056.1 GCA_026416715.1 bacterium | reverse complement strand
TACTCCAGCAGGTAGCTTATCTATTAAATTAGCTGATACTTCTTTAACTTTAAATAGTAATGGTTTATCTATTTCTACCTCTGTTATTAATAGTATTAATGATAAAGTATCAAAGACACAAAACTCTTTAGTAACTTCTACTACTACATACGACACAACTGGTAATCTTATATTAAATTATAACATAACAAATAATAATCAAGCTGTAAATAAAGCTTATGTTGATACACAAATAGGTATTTTAACAACTTATGCTGATAATGGTTTAAGCACTAAAGTAAATAAAGCTGGTGATACAATGACCGGCTTCTTAACTTTAAGTGCTGATCCAACAAATAACCTACATGCTGCTACAAAGCAATATGTAGATAATAATGATGCATTAAAAGTTAGTAAATCAGGCGATACAATGTCTGGAGCACTAACTTTACATGCTGATCCTGTAAATAACTTACATGCTGCTACAAAACAATATGTAGATTCTAATGATGCATTAAAGGTTAATAAAGCTGGCGATACAATGACCGGCTTCTTAACTTTACATGCTGATCCAACAAGTGATTTACATGCTGTAACTAAACAGTATGTTGATACAAATATTACAAGCATAAACTCAGCATTAACTAGTGTTATAAATACTAAAGTGAATAAAGCCGGTGATACAATG
>JAOAEQ010000055.1:379-839 GCA_026416715.1 bacterium | reverse complement strand
CCTGTAATTAAAGCACTATAAATTTCTTCTTCTTCTGACATTGGGATAAATTTTTCTTTAATTTTTAAAAGCGCTAATTTTTCTTTTAGCTTGTAATTAAGTTTTATTAATTTTATCTTGCCGTCTTCCTTATTTTTTCTTTTACTTTTTACTACACTATCATAATAAATATCATCTTCGGAAAATTGGTTACCATGAATAATTATTCTTCCTGTTTTATCTAAAATAAGACTGTGTCCATCAAATACAAGTTCATCCTGTCCGCCAATCAGATTAACATAAATTATTTCGCAATTAAATTCTTTTGCCCTTCTTTTAAATATTCTGTACCTTTCCTTCCATTTTCCCTTATGATATGGAGATGAACTTAAATTAATTAAAAAATCTATTTTACATTTTAAATTATATAATTCATTTGGGGTCCATAAATCTTCGCAGATTGATATTCCCGCATTTATTC
>JAOAEQ010000055.1:0-369 GCA_026416715.1 bacterium | reverse complement strand
GCGCAAAATATTTTTTTTCGTCAAAAACACCATAATTTGGCAAATTCATCTTATTATAAAATCCTCTGATTTTTCCCTTATATAAAATTGCTGCTGAATTATATATCTTTTCATTTCTGCGATTGATAAATCCTACTATTGCAATTATATCACCTGTATTTCCAGCAATTCTTCTTACCGTTTTCAACTTATCATTAATAAAACCTTTTTTTAATACAAGATCCTCAGGCGGATAACCACAAATTGTAAGTTCCGGGAAAATAATTATATCTGTTTTTTCTTCCTCGGCCTTCTTTATTTTATTAAGAATTTTCTCATAATTACCTTTAATATCGCCGACCGTTGTATTTATCTGGGATAAACAAAATC
>JAOAEQ010000054.1 GCA_026416715.1 bacterium | reverse complement strand
TATGGCGAAGCCGAAGTTTGAGCGGACGAAGTTACATGTGAATGTGGGTACGATAGGGCATATTGATCATGGGAAGACGACGTTAACGGCGGCGATAACGCGGTGTTTAGCGGCGGGTGGGTTAGCGGAGGCGAAGAGTTACGATGAGGTAGCGAAGGCGGATGCGAAGATGTTTCGGCGGGATGCGACGAAGATATTGACGGTAGCGTTATCGCATGTGGAGTATCAGACGGCGAAGCGGCATTATGCGCATATTGATTGTCCTGGGCATCATGATTACATCAAGAACATGATTACGGGGGCGGCGCAGATGGATGGGAGTATTTTAGTGGTGAGTGCGGCGGATGGGCCGATGCCGCAGACGCGGGAGCATATTTTATTAGCGCGTCAGGTTGAGGTGCCGGCGATTGTGGTGTATTTGAACAAGGTAGATTTAGTGGATGATCCGGAGTTATTAGATTTAGTGGAGTTAGAGATTCGGGAGTTATTGAACAAGTATGAGTTTCCTGGGGACAAGACGCCGATTATTCGAGGGAGTGCGTTACAGGCGTTAGGGCATGGGTGTGCGGATCGGTCGTGTCCGCAGTGTAAGAGTATTTGGGAGTTAATGGATGCGGTAGATAGTTTCATTCCGGATCCGGTGCGTGAGGTTGACAAGCCGTTTTTATTGAGTGTGGAGGATGTATTTACGATTACGGGTCGCGGGACGGTGGTGACGGGTCGAGTGGAGCGGGGTCGGATTGTGCCGGGGACGGAGGTAGAGTTAGTTGGGATTCGGCCGGAGACGAAGCGGACGGTGTGCACCTCGGTAGAGATGTTTCGGAAGGTGTTAGACGAGGCGGTAGCTGGGGATAATGTTGGGTTATTATTACGGGGTGTGGATAAGGATGAGGTAGAGCGGGGGATGGTGGTAGCCAAGCCGGGGAGTATCACGCCGCATACGCAGTTTAAGGCGGAGGTGTATGTATTGACCAAGGAGGAGGGTGGTCGGCATACGCCATTTTTCACGGGGTATCGGCCGCAGTTTTATTTTCGGACGACGGATGTGACGGGGGTAGCGAAGTTACCGCCGGATCGGGAGATGGTCATGCCGGGAGACAATGTGCAGATGGAGATAGAACTGATTAGTCCGATTGCGTGTGAGCAAGGGTTACGGTTCGCCATTCGGGAAGGAGGCCATACCGTCGGCGCAGGCGTGGTCAGCGAAATCATTAAATAA
>JAOAEQ010000053.1 GCA_026416715.1 bacterium | reverse complement strand
TAACCTCGGAATTAGAGCAAATCAGCTCTAGGAAATGAATCGCCATGAGCTTGAGCTCGGGGTTGATATTAGAATAAAACTGGGTTTTAACCCATACTTCTGGGCTAAAGCCCATCTTTCTTTCCAAACTAGGATCCACTATCTAAAGATAGTGGCTATTCATCATAGTCCGACTTGGGTCAACTCAGAAGCCTAAGGAAACCGCTCCTTTTCGCAGCAAGCTTCCTAAAACCATAGCGAAAGTAGAACTTTCGCAGTCCAAAGTATAGTATCTACACGGAAGACTCGATAATCGCTTTTTCTTCTTCGGTTAAACCGTAGAGGGTATAGACGAGATTATCTATTTCACGGTCAGTTTGTGCGATTTGCGATTGCAATCGTTCTTTTTCAGCGCCTTTAGCATTCGGCAGTTTCTGGTTTAAATCCAGCATGATTTCTACTAATCCGACTAAATTATCATGGAGTTTCTTTTCCGCAGGATTCGAGAAATTAATTAATCGAATAGGGAGTTGCTTCAAGTAATCAGGATTAATGTCAATATTATCACGACCCCGAATTTGATCAAAAAGATAAGTTGCTAGTTTTGAATTAAGAAAACCAAGCAAATATTTATAATTTAGTTTTTCAGAATTATCTTCTAAAGTTTTACGATCAAACCTACAATATTTTTGTATACTCGTTAAAATGCTTTTATTTTCTACATTACGCAAATATTTGAATAGAACTACTATTCTAACAGTCTGTTCGCAATATAAATTATCATAATCCATTGTGGCTTTAATCTTACCAAGCTTATTTACCAATATTTTAGGACATTCATATAATTCAGGAAATGTTGGTCTCCTTATTAAATATGGGACTCTCTTTGTACCCCATTCTAACCAACTATATCCCAGTATTAGATAACGGTCTATATCCTTCCCTTCAATATATTTCTTAATATGTATTTTTGAAGGTACATCAGAAATTAAATCCTTTTTCTTAAATAACCCTTTAGCCTTAAATTCATCAGCATTAAGTACCATGCCTATACTAATGAAGCAGCAGTCACCTAATTGCATATATTTTTTATCTTCAAAAATCATTAATTTCTTATTTTCAATATTCCAAACAGAAATTCTACCTTGGATTAAATCTTTTTGTGGAATTGCTAATGAAACAGAGAAGTTGTCTTGATCATCTTTTTTTATAAGGTTCACTTTATTATTCTTAGGATTTCTTTTTTGAACAACAATAATACAATTCCGAACAACTGCATCTTGAAATATTTTCCATTCTGATAAATCAACTATATTTAAAATAGTAAAATTATCGGAAATGTATTCTCTACTTTTTTGAGCATACATCTGATTTATATAAGGATAAGGAATAATCATTGAGAAACGACCTGTTTCATTCTTTAATAATCTCAATCCTTTCTCAATAAATGCAACATATAAGTCCCATTTTTGAAAAAGTGTTGTATATTGATTTGAGTTTTCAATATATCTTC
>JAOAEQ010000052.1 GCA_026416715.1 bacterium | reverse complement strand
TTTAGCCCAGCATGCAATGCTGGGAAAAATAAACGGTAATATTATAAAGTCCCGCTAGGGACGGCTGAAATCAATCATTATTCCAATAGTTCAATCGTTCCCGAGGGACTTGTTTTGATTTCGGTAATTACATTCCCAGCCATGAATGGCTGGGCTAATTCCAATCATCCCTTCGGGATTGACTAAACGCGATTTCGTATCTCTCGTCATGGATGGCTGGACTATTATTTCCATTCGTCCTTCGAGATGAATATAAAAACGTCATCTATTCATTTTTAATTTCATTCCTTATTTGCTGGAGCAAATTCGGTAATTTTTTGTTCCTGCATTAGTGTTAATCGATGCTGTACCTTCTGATAATATTCGATAACGGTATCTAACTGTCGCAGGAAAATAAAAATATATTCCAACTCGAATTTATCGTATTCTAATACTTCTTCTGGTAATTGGCGGATAGTTTGTTCAGAATGTTGGATTAGTATGAACAATTTCAGGAGGTTCGGTGCAAGTTGAAATTGCTTTTGTAATGGAGCGATATCCTCTCGATTCGGTAGATACATTGATTTTAATTCGGATTGAATTTTTTTCTGCTTTCGTTTCATTCGGTTTCGTTCCGCTTGTTGTTGTAATGCATTACGATAACCAATACTCCGATTACGAACTTGTTGCTTCAAATCCGTATCTAAATTATTTAACTGTAAGAATTCATAAATATATTTCTCGCTTTTATTTAATAATTTCGCTGTGTCCGCATAGAAGCTAGGGGTATCAAACTTACCATTGGTAAATTTGATTTTCTGATATTCCGGACTTTTCCGATCTCCTCCTTGTTGAATTGGTCCATAGCGCTGTTCAAATCGGTGTTTCCGTTCCAGAATCGCTTCAGCTATTTCCATTGGGTTCAAATCTTTCCGTTTGATATTTTCTGCTAACTGCATATCAAGCTTAGATAACAAAAACATTGCGGATTGAGATTCTAATTGGGATTCAATTCCAGTATTTAATATTTCGTCATTCGTACTTGTTCCTTGAATACTAACCGGAATTTCAGTCCAGCCGAGCAATTCAACCGCCTTCAACCGGCGGTATCCAGCAATCAATTCATTCTGAGTATTGATAACAACCGGATGGAGTAATCCATGTAGTTTGATATCTTCAGCTAATTCGATAATATTGCCTAGGTCAGTACGAACCCGAGAGGTAACGATGATTGAACTAATCGATACTTTGGTCATAGAATCCTCCTGGTATTTCTGTATTTTTGTAGAAACAGAATAGAATAATATCTAATAAACAGCGTGTCTCTATCATCGAAGGAAAAACAGACACGGATGTTTTTAAAAAAAAGGTTTGATGGTATTCAGTCGTTCCTATCGGGACTCTATTTTATTTTGTCGATTACATTCCCAGCCATGAATGGCTGGGCTAGATTCAATCATCCCTAACGGGATTATAACCCAAAGCATTTTGGTAGCCCCGATAACGGGGCGATTGGGTTTAGCCCAGCATGCAATGCTGGGAAAAATAAACGGTAATATTATAAAGTCCCGCTAGGGACGGCTGAAATCAATCA
>JAOAEQ010000051.1 GCA_026416715.1 bacterium | reverse complement strand
CTTCCGGAGTGCTTTGAAACATCCCTTCAACCGCTCGTTCGAAAATCGTTCGGTATCGCTCTTCACTAACGCGCAAATGTTCAGTTAATAGGAGCGCTTCAAATGCTGGTGCAATAATCGGCACTATCGCCATCAATAGTTCAATGTGTCGAGTGGTATATGCGTTCGGCTGATAACTCTGAATTGAAATTATCCCGACAATTCGGTCTTTAACGACTAACGGAATATATAATAACGATTCTGACCGACGTGACGTATCGCCGACTAAAATCGGTTTGAATTTTTCTACTATTCCTGGTTTCCGCAGGTTTAAATACGGTTTCCGTTGTAGAATAACCGTTTTGTAGATATCTCCTTCCGGATTAAATTGGACGTGGGTTAATCCGATTTCTTGGAACGTTCCATTAATCGTATCGTACGCTTTGATTCCGATAGTATTTTTCGTAGTTTCATTATAAGCATCAATGAAAAACGCATCACACGGCATAATTTCACGGAGTAGCGCTGTGAACTTGGTGCAGCATTCGTCGATGGTTTTCCCTTCAGCAGTAATCTGAGCGACCCGGGTCTGTAGTAACAACAGTTCGTTCTGCTCGCGTAACGTTATTTCCGCTTGTTTCTGGTCAGTTATATCCTGCAAGATACCTAATGAACCATAAACGTTACCATGCGCATCAAATAGTTGGATAGCCGTATCAGCTAACCATTTCGTTTGCCCGGATTTCGTCCGAATCCGCATTTGTGCACTCCATTGCCGGATAAGTCCGGCTCGGGCACGACGTATCGCTTCTGATAAAGATAATCCAGCAGCTTCCCCATATATTTCTAGTTCTTCAACGAGCTTGTTCCTTACATCCGTTTTATTGAACTCTTCTGCCGTATAGCCGGTTAACCGCTCAATGCCCTCTCCCAGATAATCATACTGCCAAGTAACATAATTCATCTGATACGGCACCGCATTCGCTTGCGTTATTGCCCGACGGTAAAGGTCATGAATCATTTCCAGTTGAACTTCCGCTTGTTTTCGTTCAGTTATATCTTCGAGACGAACCATAATCAAATCCGGTTCGATATACGCATAGGTTGCTAAAACCAATTTTCCGGGAACGAAATGCTGCGAAATCAGTTCGCGAAAAACAACCGTTTTTTCCGTAAAACATTGCTGCAAGTCATGTAAAATATCTTCACGGTCATGATACAACTCTTTTGCAGTTTTACCGAGAAACTGTTTCACTCTGCCGTTGGTAAGTTTTTCTGCCGCTTGGTTATACGCAATCAATTGAAAATCATCATCAGCGGTTTTCTGCCAAGTAAATGTAGGAATAGGGTTGGATTCATATTGCGTTTTAAATCGGAGTTCATTTTGCCGAAGTGATTCTTCTGCCTGTTTCTGTTTAGTAATATCAAATACCGTAACTAACACGCGCGCATACGACGATTCAAATCCCGGCGCTACTACCCAGGAGAGTAATAGATAGAGTTTATCACCCGTGAAAGTATAATTAACCGATTCGAGCGAGCATTGCGTTTTTCCTTCGGCAATCGCTAGGATAGTTTCTTTAAATGCGGGATAACTCGCATCGCCGGCAATCCGATGGATATCTCGAATGAATGTCGGTTTATCGGTTGCCTTGAATAAATCGAGTGTCGCCTGATTGACATCCAGTATCCGCATTAGCGAAAAACAGCGGCTGACTTCTTCCGGATGCGAAGTAAAATAACCAGGAATATCAGTGACCCCTTGAGCGCGTAACGAATCGATATATGTTTTAATTGCAGATAAATCTTCTATCCAGAGCGAACACGGAGCGTTTTCGAAAAACAGTTGGTAATGGTGTAATTCAGAAGCAGAACCGTTATATTTTTCTAATTCTATTTTAGCGGGTGAATCTTTCTTTTTTCGCATAAAAAAGGATTGGGTTGGTGACGTTTTCGTAAGAACATCGTATTAAATATAACATTGTTTTGACCTTAAGTCAAGTGAAATCGTTTGGATATAACATCAAATTCAGCCGTCCCGAATGGGAGTATGATTTGGTTTCGTTCCATTCACCCCAGCATTGCATACTGGGCTAGATTCAGTCGCCCCATCCGGGCTATCGAAATGCTTTTTGTTAATCCGCAGCATGCGGATGATTGAAATTTGTTCCATGCAACCCCTGTCTCTTATACAC
>JAOAEQ010000050.1 GCA_026416715.1 bacterium | reverse complement strand
GGATACTACCGCCGCCAAGACCAAGTAATAGAATCTTTTTCTGGAACGGGTCAGGATGTTCGAGCAGTGTAAAATGTGCAAACGTTTCGTCATCAATCGGATTCGGAATAGAATAGAGTAGGGTTCCGTCGACATAAATATTTTTTTGGAGCCCGATATCGGTTACAGCAATATTGCCATACACGGAATCACGAGTTTCAACTAACTTCTGGTTAGTCCATCGCCATCGAACACTAAGTGTATCCAGTTTGTTACCGATATCGCTGATTGATAAAAGAATAGCTATCAGGCAGAGAACCAGTATTCCTAAAGAACGTAGGGCGGTCAGTTGTGGCTTGTTAACAATCTCATTTCCACGAAAACGAGATTCGGACTGTAGATTTTGCGCTTGTTCAGTTTCTTCTATCATTAACTCTTGCGGTTGTCTTATGAAAGCATAGAACGCTAAGACAGAAAGCGCAAACAGCGCTACCCAGATACTGAACGGGTCTGTCGTTGTTACTAGATAGAACGTATAGACTGTTCCGCCGATTAGCGCACCGACCGATTCGTAGAGATAGATTTTCCCGATTTCTTGAGCGTTATTAACGAGCCGGCAGAAATAACTGAATAATAATCCAAGCGAGAACGGAAATATTGATTGACAGAAAAACGCTGTACTAATAATTTGCGTAAACGTCAACATTTCTTCCGGCGGTACCCGGAGTAGAACTCGTAAACTACGAAATAGCAGCAGACTTATTGGAAGCGCAAGGTTTATCAGGAATAAAAGAAATAATATATAGGTATGCGATTTGAATTTTACGCTTTGCAATTCAGGAGTGTTATTAGCATTTTTGGAATTGGACTGTTGGATTTGTTGCGGAGGCTGATATTCGGAATTCGGATTTGTTCCTTGAATCAGGCTTTGGTTCTTGATACTTGAAACTTTCATTCTAGCGCCGAGTATGCTTCCAAATGAAACCCAAAATAACCACGTGGCTAACATCAATCCGATAGATAACTCATTGCCATAAAATAAAACCAGCGATTCTCGAAGTAATACTATCTGACCAATCGTTGCGGTTATCCCTAACCAGATTGATAGGAGAATAAGCCGATTAACCATACTAAAAATATACCACGAAACCAAAGATACCTTAAATAGAAAAGCGAATTAGAGAACCCCTGGAAGCTCAGAACACTAGGAATTCTGGGATAAACTCCTTAAAATTTTTTTCTGCATCGTTTTCCCGAACTCAATCTCGGAGCGAATTCGTGGTATTACCTTGACTAACCTGTTATTCTTTCGATAGGGGAAAGAAATTCGTTGAAAAAAGTATAAGACTTTAGTCCATAATTTTGTCCCTAAACCAAAATTTTGGATAAATATATTAAAAAAAAAGCCAATTTTGCTCTTTACGAACAAAATTGGCTTATATATACCAGCAATGTTCTCTTGTTATTATTTCCTTTTAATCACCGGCTGCGGTTCAAGATATATCGGTGCTGAAGTCGGCGTAATTGAAATTATCCCAGAGTTGCCGCTTTTCGACCCTGCATCCGTTGCGGTTACATAACAGGTTCCATAGCCTGGTCCTGCGGTAAACACAGCACTATTTGGCCCAGTAGAGACTATAGACCCGACGTTGGTTCCGCTCGTCGTAGTTATCGTCCAGGTATATGGCGGTGTCCCACCAGTTGCATAGAACGCTACCGTATCACCTGGATGTAACGACATATTATTCGGAGGAATAATCGCGATATTTGCGGAGAAATCCGATTGCCGTCGTGGTTGAATCTGTGGACCTCGGAATACGGTCCCTGACTGATATGCGCCAGCAACTCCGATAACGTCAAACTTGATTGACCCCGGTTCAGTTATCGCAGCAGCTGCGCCAGTGCCATCGCCACGCCATAAGTTAGTTACGCCACTACCGTCGTCAATTTTAGTAATTCGCGCACCAGTCGTCGTTGATGCCCAAGACCAGCCCGGCGCATAACTAACATTCGTGAACTTAATTAACGTCCCTTGTACGGAAGAATCGGTATTCAAGGTTGCGGTCGTGATATTTTTCGGTGTCGGGATAGGTAGTGTAATTACTGTGTCTTTATTAATAGCATAGCCTGGAGAAGTTGGGAGTAACTCGAGTTCTCGTTCGCCAGCATAAGTAATAACTCGACCCATAACGGTTACTTGGTCTCCTTCAACCACTGGCCGCATTTTCGAACTATATACCTTAATTCCACCGCTGGTATCTTGGATGTAGATATAGCTCGAACTACTGGTATACGTTCCTGGTTGAGCGATAACAATACCACGGACGGTCTGCATCGAAGAATCAGTTGCAACACGGGCAGTCGCTATCGGAACAATCGTCAGCGAGTTCCGCACCGGAATATAGTAGTATCCGCTACCTGGGTCGCGACTACTTTGCGGTAACGTATCTGTTGC
>JAOAEQ010000049.1 GCA_026416715.1 bacterium | reverse complement strand
TGAGGATTTTGAGTAAAATAATTTGGTTTTTTTGAAAAAGTTTCTACACTCATAAACCGTGAGCTGAAGTCCCGTAGAAGAAAATTTGTGCGTATAATCGCTGGAATAGCTAAAAGTCAAAAATTGAAATCTATTCGTGGGCTACGGGTTCGTCCGACCTCTGACCGAGTCAAAGAATCGTTATTCTCTATTCTAGGAAGTAAAATAGTTAATGCGCGGGTTTTAGATCTATTTGCTGGAACAGGGAATTTAGGGTTAGAATCGTTAAGTCGCGGAGCAGCCTTTGCTGTTTTTGTTGATAATGATATTCAAAGTATCAATGTTATCAAACAGAATATCGCTAATTTAGGATTTACGAAATCAACGTTTGTTGTCCATGGGGAATTACCCGCAATACTAAAATACATAAAGAAGAAGTTAGAATTCAGAAGTCAGAAGTTAGCGTTCCGAAATTTGGCATCTGAATCCTGTGATTCGCAAATTGAATTTGATGTGGTATTTCTCGACCCGCCGTATTTGGACGATTTGGAACTTCCAACGATAGAAGCATTGATTGTTCATCGTCTATTAAACTCAAATGCGCTCGTCGTAGTTGAACATCATAAAAAAACCGATATGCCGGTTACAATCCGACATATTCGACGGATTCGGCAGGAGAAATACGGAGATACTATCATTACCTTTTATCAAAATTATACCTAAGGAATAAAAGAACGCAGGAACTTAAGGCTATTCAATAGATAGTTTCGATTAGGTTTAGGTACTTTCGTTCTTCAGTTCCTTATTAAAATGTATGAAACAGATAGCTGTTTATCCAGGAACCTTTGACCCGATAACCAATGCGCATATCGATTTAGTCCAACGCGGACTACGGTTTTACGATAAAATCATACTTGCAGTAGCGCATAATCCGGAGAAATCGCCGCTGTTCACTGTGCAAGAGCGAGTGAAAATGGCGAAAGATGCATTGAAACATCTTCCTGGGGTTATGGTCGAAGATTTTGATGGTTTATTAGTTGAATATTGTTTAAAACGAAACGCGAAAATGATTATTCGCGGACTGAGAGCGGTATCGGATTTCGAATATGAATTCCAAATGGCGTTAATGAACCGGCGGTTAGCGCCGGAAGTAGAAACGATATTTATGATGCCGAACGAAATCTATTCATATCTTTCATCACGGCTAGTGAAAGAAATCGCTCGATTAGGTGGTTCGGTAAAAGGATTAGTTCCCCCGCAGATTGAACTCGAATTACATAAAAAATTTAGAAAGGAGAAAAAATAAGCATGACGTTGATGGAAAAAATCATCAGTAAAGCTCAATCAAATCTAAAAACCATTGTTCTTCCGGAAGCGGAAGACCCGCGGATGGTACAAGCGGCGGCGAAAGTTAAATCCGCAAAAATCGCGAATCTGATTCTCCTTGGTGATGAGACTAAAATCCAGCAGGTGGCAAAGCAGGAAAATGCGGATATTAGCGGATTGCCGATACTAAATCCAGCGAAATCGGATAAGCTGGAGAAATATGCCAATATCTATTACGAATGGCGAAAAGCTAAAGGGATAACGCCTGACCAAGCGAAAAAAATTATGCTCGACCCGTTATTTTACGGCGCAATGATGGTTAATCAAGGTGAAGCGGACGGTTCAGTTGCTGGTGCGGTTAACACCACTGCTAATGTTCTTCGCGCAGGGATACATATTATCAAAACTGCGCCGGGAATAGCGACGGTTTCCAGTTTCTTTATCATGATATTACCGGAGCCTACGTTCGGTGATGAAGGTGTTCTCATTTATGCTGATGCAGGAGTTGTACCTGACCCGACGGCAGAACAGTTAGCGGATATTGCGATTTCAGCAGCGAAAATGAAACAGATGCTGGTCGGTGGTGAACCGCGGGTCGCGATGTTATCCTTCTCAACGTATGGTAGCGCTTCTCATCCTAAAGTAGATAAGGTTAAACGCGCTACTGAACTGGTTAAACAGAAAGCGCCGGATCTGCTCGTAGACGGTGAACTGCAAGCGGATGCTGCGTTAGTTCCGAGTGTAGCTGCGCGGAAATGTCCGAGCAGTAAAGTTGCTGGGAGAGCGAATGTGTTAATTTTCCCGGATTTAGATGCTGGGAATATCTGCTATAAGATAACTGAACGGCTAGCGAAAGCACAAGCGCTTGGACCGCTTCTGCAAGGGCTAGCGAAACCGGCAAACGATTTATCCCGCGGATGTAATGCGAACGATATCGCTAATGTTATTGCGATAACTGCGGTTGAAGCGCAAGGATGCTAACGCAATTTTCTGGTCATTATAAAATGTTAAATTAGCATTGCAAAATTTAAAATTTAAAATGCTAAATGCTAAATTTAAAAGGTATTATAAAGTGGCTTCGCAGTCCGTTATTCTGGATATTAATTCTCGCTGGATTTCTAAGGTTATACCAGCTCGGAACAAATCCGCCGGGATTTTTTCGTGATGAAGCTGCTAAAGGATATAACGCCTATTGCCTCTTGAAAACGGGCAGGGATATTGATAACCGTTCCCTGCCCATTTTTACGCGCGAGTTTACGGTATATAACTCTGCGCTTCCAACCTATCTGGTTATCCCGTCAATAGTTCTTTTCGGATTAACCGAATTCGCTACCCGATTACCCTTTGCAGTAGTCGGGATACTAACCGTTTTCTTGACCTATCTATTGACTAGTCGGGTATATAACCCACGAACCGGATATCTCGCAGCGTTTCTACTTGCCGTATCACCCTGGCATTTATTATTTTCCCGCTGGGCGAATCAGGGGATCTTATTACCGTTATTTATTACCGCTGGGTTATATTGTTGGATTCGGGCATTCGAACCTGATGTTAAACATACCAAACAATGGTTGATTAGTAGTTTAATTATTTTTGCTATCAGTTTATATACCTATGATATTGCCAAAGTATTTATTCCATTGTTTTTAGTAGGATTATTTATTATCTATCGGCAGGAAATCCGGCGAAATAGTCTTTTTTTTCTGCTCGGGTTATGTTGTTTTCTGATACTGATACTACCACAGGTTTGGTTTAGTTTAACTGCGCCAGAGTTAACGCAAGAGCGGTTTAACCGCATATCAATTTTCGCATTATCAAATTCACCTTCGGCGATATTCAACCTATTTATCAAAAATTATGTAACGCATTTCTCGCCGAACTTTTTATTTATTTCCGGGGATAGTAATTTACGACATAGCGTTTTCGGGCTAGGGCAACTCTATCTATTTGAAATTCCCTTTTTACTCTATGGAATCTATATATTATTTCGGCAGAGAACAAAATTCGAACAATTATTAATTTGGTGGGTTGTACTTTTTCCGGTTCCGGCGAGTTTGACGTATGAAGGAATCCCGCACGCGTTACGAACCATTTGTGCAATCCCGGTATTTTCGATTATCACTGCACACGCAATAGATACACTATTACAGCGTGTTCCGGTATATGCAGCGAAATCGTTCTCATATCGCGGTATGCGCGTGCTCATAATGACACTTATAATTGCGAATATCAGTTTTTTTATTTTTAATTTATTCTTTTTCTACCCGCAATATTCTGCACCGGTATGGCAATACGGCTGGCGGGATGCAG
>JAOAEQ010000048.1 GCA_026416715.1 bacterium | reverse complement strand
GTACAATTTCGTAACAGAATTTATAGAACATTGATTTTATTTGCGTTACGTTTAGCGCTACTCTAGGCTGTTTTTTTGTTTAGATATTTATTTATTCAATAAATATCTATGTAATTCATAAATATTTGATTTTTCTATAGTTAACTCTATATCGGCATATCCTGCCAAAATTTCTATTCGGTTTGATAAACCAAAACTCAAGGTTAACAATGTTGATTATTTATATAATATACACTTCAGGTTCTTGAACTATTTCGCAAGTACCAAGATATTCTTTTTTCGTTACGCATGCGTCACATAAAAAATAAAAACTTACTTTATCTTCCTTCGGTTCAATAGCGAGCGAAATTTCCTGTTTCATCTGTTCAAATCGCGACTGCGGTAGATTACATTCAAAAACGCTATACTGAATCCGGTCGCCATAATCTTCCATAACATTTGCAATTTTTCGGCGCCGCTTGTCATTTATAATATCATAGGCGACAATAATAGTCAACTCTTTTTTCATAAATTTGATTAATTTTTTAACGATACGAAAATGGCACGTAATCAGTTCGCTGTTCAATTGCGGTAATCATTTTACGTGCCTGATGTTCAAACAACCGACGATACGACATCATGGTATCATCCACGGTAATTTCAGTAGCGAGCCGTTTTTCATACTGTGTGAAAAAAACTCGTTTCGCTTCCGGAGCAAGGAGAACCCGCAAAACTTCCCCATCTTCGGTCTGTTCAAAAGTAAAATCAGTCGGCTGTAACATATCTTTATGAATTAAATCGAGCACAAACCGATCTACAATAGCTGAACGAAACTCTTCAATCAAATCGAGCGCTAACGATGGACGGGAATATTCTATCTGATGCAGAAATCCAACATACGGGTCAACGCCTAACCCGAATAATAGCGAACTCATTTCCGCAGTTAATAAGGTATACCCTAAACTCAATAGCGAATTGACCGGATCTCGTGGCGGATGCCGATTCCGTTCCGTGAACGTAAAATCTTTTACCAGCATTTTCCCGAATGCTTTAAAATAGATCTGGCTCGCTACACCTTCAACACCGAGTAAACTTGAAATTTGCGTTTTCCGTTCAACGCTGGCGTGAAGCTCTTGTAACCGAGTTATTTCTTCTGCAAACGGTATTTCCGGATGATTCCGTGCAAATCGTTGTACCAACGTTAAACAATTCCGAATTTTACCAGCGACCAACGATTTGGCTATTCGTAATTTGAACTCCTCATCTTTCGCGGCAGCATATTGCGCCATCCGTACCAGAACGTTTTTCGATTCAAACGAAATCAGTTTCCCGAGACATTTCCCTTGCATGGTAAAATAGCTTAAATCAATCTGGTGCTCGAGCAGAAATCGTAACGCTTGCGTTGAAATCTGCACGTTCCCAAACACAAACACCCGTTCAACTTTAAACTCCGGAATTTCCGCAATAATTTCTCGTTCTTTTTCTACGACAAGCCGTTTTGACGTTTTATTTAATTTCGTTCCCTGCTCTAATAAATAAAGCGTCGGCATGATGCATTCTTACGTTACAATCTGTTCCAGTGAAATTTTCGGAAACTGAATGGTTTTGAGAAGCTGCGACATCGTTTCGTGCTCGTGCTGTTCAGGAAAAGCTACTACAATTAACCGCTCAAGTTTCTTTTCCAACTGGTCGTAGAGCGATTCTGGTATTGGTTGAAATCCATGCGCGAGAATAGAAGTATTTCGTGCGGTAAGTAGTTTCTTTAAATCAGATTGGTTATATTCGTTACAGAACATTTTCCCGAGATTATCGTTTAGTTCCGCTAATAACCGATAACTTTCAACGAGCGCTAATCGGAGTTTACCGGAACTCGGGTCGGTTCGGTTGCGATATGTAGCCAAGCGTTGTGCCGGTAGTAATTGCGCTAACCGATCTAAGTCAATCGCTTCGGTATCAACCTCCTGATTGTTCACTCGCTTATAGAGGTTATAATGAGCTAATCGCACTTGCGCTAAATATTCGGTTAACCGATATAATCGGGCAAGTGCATCATCAAACTTCTTTTCGGTTTTAGCGCGCCGTTGCGCATTCGCAAATAAATCTATCGCCTGATGGAGACTAAACTGCTGGTCGCGTTCCATTCGTAGATATTGGAGATGGGATTCAAATTTCGATTTTATACCCCACGCACGTAAGATTTTATCGATATCATCAGTTTTATTCAACGCGAAAAATATCTCATACGCTGATTTGATATCGAATCGATCCCAGGCGGAATACCCTGCAGCTAATTGGTCAAGCACCGATACCGGCTGTCGTATTTCCGGTGCAGCGGTTAATGGTTTCACCTGTTGTAAAAATGCTATACAACTATCGTAACGGAACGTATTAAACAATTCGACCGCTTGCCGAATGAGTAATTTGGCATAGGTGCGGTTTAATGAAAACTGAATTATTTTCTCTTCGCCGGAAATAACCTTCCCGTTCGAATCACGTCGTCCGGAAATGTAACTGAACGAATCCACACCGCATTCTATCCCAGCATAAACTAACGCCGCTGACATCGCTTTCGTTCCGCTGGTAAAATCGATTGCAATATTGGTAGTCGGTTTCTTTGTCCGTAACCGATAAATTTCTTGTTTCACTTGGGTTGCTACCGCATCAAAATCATCGCTATCTGCTAAGAGAAGCGATGCATAGTTCCGCCCTTGCATAATCCGGTCGTTGACAATCTTCGGTAAGGTTTTCGATTCACTCTCTCGAGTAACTAAAAAAATAATATCCGTCGGATTATTCGTGGCAATTGAACGAATAATTCCATGCGCTACGGTTTCTCCAGTTCCAACAGATATAAGCATAATTTTTTCAGCTAACATTATGGTTTTATCCTCCGTGAGAAATAATTTGGTATTTACCTAATCCGAACGAAGTGTTCTTACCGATATGGAATTTTTCTCCTAATCCTATCCACGGCATAAAATATGCAAGGTCACCGGTATACGTTATATCGCCAATAAGTCCACCAAGACGCATAACTGTTTTCTGCCGATAGGAAAACCGTTTCCAATCATACCAGGCTAATCCGGTTGCGCTGACGCAAACCTGCTCCGCACGAGCGAGATACTGCGAATATTCCGGCATCTGGTTTAGTATCGCTGGATAATAGTATTTACCTAATAAATAGATACGACGATAGAGAACCTGCGCAAAAAGAGTAAACGGTAATTCATTATGGAGTTTCCCTTCGGTTTTAATACGGACGGGAGTCTGAAATCGGAGTGTGATTGATTTCGGTTCCGGCGTCAATTGATGTAGGTTGAGTTTCGTCGGAAGAATGAGATTTTTTAATACCTGTTGTTTCCCATCGTAGATGATTCGCTGTCCCGATTTAATTTTGAGTATCGTAAACCGACCGCGATGGTCTTTCAATCCGATACGATTTTTTCCCATTTGCGTAAACGCAACTACAATATATGGTAAATCATGGACGATGTCACCAAGAAGAATACAATTGAACTGGATTAGGTCACCAGCTGCATATTCGGTTTTTTCATCGAGTGGCGGTTCTAAAACAAACGGGGTCGGGATATCTGCAGGAGAGTCTGCCTGCATTGATTCCGGCTCGAATATTCGTTTATATCCGCAGGTTGCATTAACGATACAACCGGTGCAATCTGCTCGTTGCCGTTCAACGCAGAGTAATTGTTTTAATGCGATACCGAACGCACCTCGTAACGTCGAACCTTTAAACGGTGGGAATAATGCCGGATCAAGCATTTGCGCATAAATTTCGTAGGTATATATCGGAAAAAACCAAGGGACTGATTTCATATTTGACTTTTTATTATACCACTGGTTTAAAAATTTTGCACTATAAATCTATTCGTCGCGATGAAACAAAATAAGATACAATATTATTATGGAGATAATCTAATTATTTGCGGCATAATATTAAGCCAGCCCTGTTCAGGGCGATTGAAATTAGCCCAGCATATAATGCTGGGAAAAGAAATGGTTAGAAGTCTTTTGTCAGCCCTATTTAGGGCGATTGAAATTAGCCCAGCATGAAATGCTGGGAAAAGAAATAGTTGGAAGTCTTTTGTCAGCCCTGTTCAGGGCGATTGAAATTAGCCCAGCATATAAT
>JAOAEQ010000047.1 GCA_026416715.1 bacterium | reverse complement strand
GTAAATGTCGCTAATTGCGTTTTATCTCCCAACTCGGCAATAAATATCATCAGAAACGAACTCAACAATAATTTCCAGTCCATTCCGCTATAAACCTCCTTTACCCCGAACAGCGCTGAAGCGTTATGATTTGATATATCAGACTGATTGTAAAATTATACCATGAGATACAGAAACAGAGAGGAAAACAAAAAAGCAGATTGCATTTTAGGCAACCTGCTTTTCCAAACAACTGTCTACTTAATTTTTGGTACTTGGTACTTTAGTATAACGTATGGTCCCAGTAGTAGTTCGAATCTTGGTCTTGGTTAACTTCGATGTCATCGAAATAAATATTCACTCTTGGATTGCCACTGGGATTAATACTTACCACCTGTATTGCGTTATAAGAGTGCATCGGCGTATATCCGAACCTAATCTGACGCCATTCACCAGGAGTCCATTGTCCGGCATAAAGAATTGCGTTCCCACTTTCTTTAATTTTATTATATCCGCTATCGAAGCTATAGAGATAGAGATACACTTTCTGAGTTTCACGTTGCGAGGTTGCGCCACTATATACCCAGACTGATGCGGTCGCATTCTTATCCGCAGTGGGGAACCGGAATAACTGGCTTAATTTCGCTTTTTCACCCCCCGCTTGCGTTCCGCAAATTAACCCCTCTCGACCAAACAGGTTATTTATCCACGTCCAGGTTCCGGTGCCAGTTCCATCGCCATAAACCTGAAGTAACCAATTAGAAGTTGAAGTATCAAAACTGGCGTTAGCAATTGCAACGTTAGTTGCACCATAGCATCGTTCAACCTGTGGTGGTGCCCGATAAACCCAGATGTTATCGATATATAAACTGCCGGTTATACTACTATTCGTTGGATTAATCCCAACTACTTGGACAGATACAATTGTACTCTGTGTATAAAACGATACCATTAGATTTTTCCAAACACCAGAACCGCCGAACCCACCTGCTCCCGATGCAATAACCTGATTCGCGCAAGCGATTATAGCGGTATCCTCACTTAATTCATAGAGATAGAGATATACCTTTTGCTGTTTAGTCGTATCAGCAATATCCGTCGCTACTTTCGCTCGGGCGGTATACCATCCTGGCGCAGGAACCGTAACTATCTGACTTAATTTCGCTTTCTGTCCCGGCGTCTGCGTCAATTTCAATACTCCCGATTGACCTGCATACGCAGTTATCCGAGATAAGGTTCCGGTTCCCGTTCCATCACCGTATTTCTCAAAATACCACCGGCTGGTGTCGCTGCTCACCGTGAACTGACCATAACTGTTGAGAACCTCATAAACCCGGATTATTTCTTTATCCCAGTCATTCGAACTCGAATCGGGTGTCGCTGTAACAATGATTTCCGCAGAACCGGATAACGTTTTGGTTGGACTAATTCGTATCGTGTTCCCACTGAAGGTAACGATTAGTTTCCCGGTATCCAAACTATTTTCATACCGAATCGCATAAGGATAGTTACTCGGATACCCGATATTCGTATCTTTAGAAATATAATTCTGTAAGTTGATATCATTGTTATTAATTCTCAAACCATTATCCACGAGTACCTCCGGCAACCGTCTTAACAAATAGCTGGAATATTTTACATTTGACTCTTCTTGACTAATTACTAGTGGTGAAAAGATTACCGTATCCTGTCCAACAAACGAACTCGGAGTCGATACACTAAAACTCACTCGATGTTCCGTATCAATACTAACTCCAAGATGTCCACCTTTCACCGAACACTGCCAATTCGCCGACGAATTACTATAATAGTTATCTAAATCAAGAATATTAGATACTGATTTTCCTTTCAACAACTTTATATCCGGAATATTGGTTATTGGCGGTGGTGGTTCGAGTATAAATGAGTCGAAGAAAACAGTCTGGTTTGTAGTTCCATAATTCAATGTTACCTGGTAGTAATAAGTACCAGTCTCGAAATCCATCTGGTAATGTAGATTAAAGGTAGTATTCGCCTGACTTGAGAGCACGATTTGTTCGGTATTGTTAGAAATTATTTCCCCGAGTGGATTCGCAAGAGAAAAGATAAAATTACCACTTGCTGTAGTATAAGCCAGATTTGATACCGTAATCGGAATCGTTAACATCGTACTCTGAATCGAAGTTCCTGGTAGAGAAACATCTACCCATAACGGATGCCGTACCAAACATTGAACAGAATCACTCGAGAATATCCATGTGGTTGCGCTGGAGAAATTATCTATGCTCAAGGTTGCACCAGGAATTGAAAGCACGGTTCCTGGTTCTGCGTCAGTCGTAATTTCATATTCAATGATTTTAGTTTCATTTGGTTGTAACGAATAGAGCCAAGAAACGGTTCCATTCGCATAGCTGCCTTCGCGCAACTTTGCAACACTCACATTTGATGGCAATTCCTCCGATATGGTTGCGGCGATTGGCCAAGAGAATGGATTCCACGCATGAATCCGAATCCGATAATTAATGCTTTTTTCTGGATATCCAAGTTTTGTGGAAATTGGATTTATAACCGCATAGATTGAGGTAGTAGTATCCAAGGTTATACCGTGCGCCGATTTCATCCCAAGTCGTAATGCACCAGTTTGATTTATCGGTTCAAAATTATGCCATTTTTCATCAACGAGAAAAGTGCCGTGCGTATTTGTAGCAAACAATTGCAATTTAACCGGAATCGGATAATATAACGGGTCTATCTTAATATCAGCACATTTTCTTAACAGATTATGCCATCCATCTATATATTGAATAGTAACATACGCC
The DNA here is from genome assembly GCA_026416715.1 of bacterium. Lineage (NCBI taxonomy): Bacteria > bacterium. The sequence goes on along the minus strand of JAOAEQ010000047.1, from coordinate 1,988 downwards.
TGGTTCCCCGGTTGGATTAATACTCCTTCGCTGTGACCAGCATCAGTAGAACCATATAAAACATCTGTGGTAAAGGTTAAGTTATTGCCAACATTAAATGAAGCAACAACTTTATACGTTGCCGGAGTAGCGCCAGTATTCCGAATGACAAAACTCGTAAATGCCCCTTCTAACACATTAATCGAGACATGCTGGTCTGGAATATTAATATTACTGTTGTGATAGAACCAATCTACACCGTATTCAATCGTTCCAGCAGGAATCTGCACCGGAATATGGTCTTTAATATGATACATTCCTGAAAAGGTATTCCCACTAACAAGTTTCAATTGTTCAAATGCTAATGGCATTAATCCTTGTGCAGTCCAAATCATTTGTTCATCTAACGCAATTTCAGCACTATTCTCTTGCCAATCGATATAACCGATTATTGCGGATGAAGCAATAATCCCAGGTCCGTCTAGAAATGCGCCAGCTAAAATTTTAGCGCCAGTTTTTGCTCCTACACTTAATACTTCGTTCAATATGTCAGCTAATGTTCTCGGGTCGGTTTGTTCACCGTAGGTATAGTGGAGCAAACTCCCTTTATTCTTATAATAGTCTGCATAAGCCTGGTTCGCTCCCTTCCGTAAAGTTAAATCTCGAAGATATCCGACTTGTTCGCTTTGCGGAAAACTCGGGAAATTGCGATTAATATAATACCACTCATTATAAATAGAACCGCTTAATTCAACCTCCTTAGAACTTACCAGCGAGGCAAAATATGGTTCGTAGTACGGTTGAGTACCCAGCTCTGCCGCTTTATTCGATAAAATAAGTTTTGCTTCATCCTTGGTTATGGCTTTCGCAGTCTTAAACACCATTTGTTTAGCAAAATATTTAGCGACTTCTGTATAAGTTAAATGCGGTAAATTTGCTGCTAGATTCGTTGCATTATTCTCAAAATAGGTTTGCACTGATTCGCCATAGATACTGGCTAACGACTTTGCACCAGCTTTATTTATCCAAAATGCACCCCCCGGAATATGGATATGGTACCAATCACCTAATCTAACTTGATTTATTCCAGTAAATGCATCTACGAGACTGAAATATAAATCTACGCCGCGTTTGGTTTCATCCGCAGCTTTTTCTTTTCGGAAATAATCTCCTTCTTGTGCAAACGTGATATTCCATTGCTGGATATCTGACAAATTCTGTATCGCAGCGTCCACACAATTTTTGAATGCACTCTTAAGATTACCGGTTACTGATTGAATAGTAATCGAAACCGTTGCTTGACCGGATTTGGTATTCGCTTGCGTTGCCGTAAATCGGATAGTACAACTGCCGGAATTCATTGCGGTAAATGAAGTTTCATAATCACTCTGGGTAATACTATAGAGAAAACCGGATGCAACCATATCTCCGCTATTCGAATGGTCAGAATAAAGGATTTCTGCAGATACCAAAGCGTCAGTAACGATATTACTTCCTGACTTTACTTGAACTTTTAACGGTACATTATCCCATAAGTTATACTTACTTCCTGCGGTTGGCTGAAGCACCGTAACCGATAATGTTCCGGCATAAACTTGTTGATAAATAGAACGGGTAGTTGGAACAAATTTGGTTGTATTGGGTGGATAAACCGTTGCCGTGAATTGATATTGTCCGGCTTGCGGAACCCCGCAAGAGTATCGAAATGTTTCGCTGCTAATGCGCGACATCGCTACCGATTGGACGGTTCTATCCGGCTTCGTTATCACCAAATTAACACTATCGTTGGGATAGGTAGCTGAATTGGGATAAGTTACTGTTGCTACTACGGTAACTGTACTCCAGGTATAAACATTAGTTGAAGGAGTTATCGATAAATCAAGGGTTGGTGCGCCGTCTGGAACACCGATAATCATAAATTGTCCGCAGGCTGTTCCTTGAATAACCGAATTATCCGATTGCGTTTTCTTAGCGGTAATCGTAAACGTATATGTTCCTACGGATAACCT
>JAOAEQ010000046.1 GCA_026416715.1 bacterium | reverse complement strand
GACCGAACCGGTGCTGAAAACAGAGATTGATACCGAGAAATGGTGTAAAAAAATGTGGAAAATATACTATGAACCACGGTTTATCCTGAAATCGATGGTGACAATTCGATCGTTGGACGATATGAAACTGTTATTTCGCGCAATCCGGTCATTATTCGGCCATCTGCGAGATTATCATCAGGAACGTTAAATTCTCGAGACGAATTCATATATACCCACAGGGTACCGAGAGAACTCATAGCCATTAGCACCATTCGCATTGGCTATTGCTGCCAGATATGATAGCCAATATTTCGAGCGATAGAACATACGAGGGGAGATTGGTGGTTTCAGGTGTTCTCGGCGTTCTCTGTGGTTCTTTTTTCTTATGGAAAAAACGGATAGACTGATTCGGCAGGGAACCTTTTTCGTCGGTATCGCAATGGCGGGAAACGTCTGCAACGTGCTGTTTAACCTCGTGATGACGCGAAGTCTCGGGCCGTATCACTATGGGATTTTTGAAACGCTCCTATCCGTGCTAGCGGTGATCGCTATTCCAAGCAGTGTCGTGCAACTGACGATCGCCCGCTATCTCGCCTACTATTCCGCAAAGCATGACTTGGATCGGATCCGATCGTTATTACGTCACGCAATCGCAGTAACGTTCGTCATCGGTTGCTCTGGCGGAATCGTTTTATTCGCTGCCAGACATATGATTTTACAATCGCTCGCGATTCAATTAGACTCGAACACGCCTATGCTCATTCTCGCGATCCTATTCGCTTTCGGTTGGGTTCTACCGGTTTTCCGTGGCGGGCTCCAAGGATTGCAACAGTTTCTCCTGCTCGGATTAAACATTATCGCAGATGCGAGTATTCGACTGATTGCCGGCATTATCTTGGTTTATCATGGATTCCAGATAGCGGGAGCGTTAGGAGCGTCGGTAGTCGTTCTCATGGTCGGGTTCATTCTGTCAGGGTTCCCGTTATCATCCTATGTGAAAAAACCTGAATCGCAATCGATTCCTCTCGAAGTTAAACCTATCCTGATGTACGCTATTCCAGTCTTGCTCTATTTCTTAGGAAAAGAATTGTTTGCGCGATTGGATATTTTCATCGTCAGCCGCTACCTTGCCGGTGAAAACCAACAGTTTCGTGGATATTATACCGCAGCAGCGTTAATCGGTGCAGCGTTCTGGTCGTTACCGACAGCCATTATCACAGTCATGTTCCCGAAAGTAGCGCATACCCACGCAAAAAACCTAAGTCCACTCCATCTGATTCGAAAAAGTCTTTTCTTCAGCGGTATCCTCTGCGGTATCGGAATTGCAGGTTGTTTTCTGTTCCCGAAATTGGTCATATCCATTTTATACGGAGCGAAATATCCGGTTGAAATTATGGCGCCGTTAATCCAATGGTTCTCGGTCTGTATAACGCCATTGGCGTTAGCGAATGTCCTGCTCAATTATCATCTCGCAAAAGCGGAATATGCATGTATCTATGTTCTCATTGGCGGAGTCATATTCCATGGTATCCTACTCTGGATATTCCATCAAACGGTATATCAGGTTTTATCGGTCATTTTCATCAGTGGGGTTATCCAGAGTATCGCTAACTATGCGTTGATGGTATATAAAGAAAAGATGCTACAAGGGAAAACGTAACTCGTTCACGGAACGAACCATTTTCTCAACTCTATTCGATATCCGAGTGCGCAATTATGCAGAATTACCGAGGTAAAATTTCAATTATCATGCCGGCATATAACGAAGGTAACCATATTTATGCGAATATTATGGAAACGAAACAGTTGTTTGATGGTGCCGGTTGCCGGTATGAAATTATCGTCGTCGATGACGGCAGTCAGGATAATACATTCTCGGAAGCGCAACGCGCCGTGGCGTGCGCGCCGGAAATCATTAAACTAACCCGAAATACCACGAATATCGGGAAAGGATTTGCTATTCGAGAAGGATTTAAACTGGTTACCGGCGATATGGTCGTTTTTCTCGATAGCGATTTGGAATTGCATCCGAACCAAATCAAATTATTGTTCGAAATTATGCAGCAGCAGCACGCAGACGTGGTTATCGGCAGTAAACGACATCCGCAATCGAAACTCGATTATCCGTTAAAACGGCGTATCGTGAGTGCGGTATATTTTTTCCTCGTTAAACTCTTATTCGGATTACCGATTCGCGATACGCAAACCGGATTGAAACTATTCAAACGGAACGTGCTCGATGAGGTTATGCCGGTGCTGTTGGTCAAACGGTTTGCGTTCGATTTAGAGTTATTAGCGAATATCCATCATTTCGGATATACCATTGCGGAATCACCGGTTATCGTCAATTATCGTGGGAAAATGCGCGCGCATATCGGCCTGCGCGCAATCTGGCAAACGTGGTTTGAAACCATGGCGGTATTCTATCGTATGCATATCCTGAAATACTACGATACGAAAAAATCCGAAATCCGAAATCTCAACCCCAAATCCTGAGGTATGAACTATCCGTTTGTTTCGATTATCATTGCCGTCGGAGAAAATAATCCGAACCTGCAGGAATGTATCCGAGCATGTCTTGCGTTAGATTATCCGAGATTCGAAATTTTGGTTCTGCCGGATAAAAACGGGAATCATTCATATCCGGCGTCGGTTACGATTATCCCGACGGGGAAAGAACTGCCAGCGAAAAAACGTGATATCGGTATCGAATATGCTCGTGGTGAAGTGATCGCGTTTTTAGACGACGATACCTACCCAGAGAAAGATTGGCTGAAGAATGCGGTAACAATCTTTCTAGAAAACGAGGATATCGCAGCTGTTTCCGGTCCGGCGGTAACACCGCCGAGTAACGATGTGATGCAACAGGCGAGCGGATTGATTTATAGCTCGTGGTTAGTCGGCGGGAGTTATCGCTATCGGTATATACCGCAATCCCGCCGTGACGTGGATGATTATCCGACCTGCAACCTGTTAGTTCGCAAATCGGTTTTGCAGGAACTCGGCGGATTTAATACCAAATTCTGGCCTGGCGAAGATACGAAATTATGCCTCGAAATCGTGCAAAAACTACGGAAAAAAATTGTATATGCGCCAACCGTTCTCGTTTACCATCATCGACGCCGATTGTTCCGTGGTCATCTGAAACAAATCTTAAGTTACGGTCTTCATCGTGGATATTTCGTCAAACGATTCCCCGCAACCTCGTTGCGGGTATCGTATTTCCTGCCGTCATTATTGACGTTCGCCATTCTCTTCGGCTGGTTAACCCGATTCATTCATCCGTTCCTGTTTAACCTCTACCTATTCGGCGTTATCTCCTATCTCATCGCAGCAATCTTAACCGGACTTACAGCTCGAACCGAACAATACCCCCATAATCTTAAGTTGAAATTAGCGGTTTTTTCCGGCATAATTTTAACCCATTTCACGTATGGAATCTGGTTCGTTAAAGGACTGCTCGCTTCCAAACTGCCGGAAGAAGCGGACGACCGAATCTAATCATTGTGCAGCTTGCCGTTAGTAGAGCAGGTATTTCTCGCGAACTTTTTTAAACGTTTCTAACCCGTCTTGCCAAGAAGCGATAATCTCTTCAGCGGAGTTCCCTTGTTCTATCATCGTTCGCACGGTATCAGTTCCGATTGCCTGATAGAACATCTTCAATCTACTATTCGGTTTATCGGCATCGTTAGGGAAAATGGTCTGACAGGGATACATCGTATAGATGGTTGATAGAATGTGGAGTCCCGTCGCAACAGGAGAAAACTCGGTCACGTTGGTTATATGCAACTGAACCCCTTGGCAGATTTGGTCTTTAAAAATATAATAATACGGACGAAACGTTATCGGACGAAACACTACCCCAGCCAGTTGTTTCCGATTCAATTCGTTCGCTAAGGTATCGCTATCGAGCCAGTTCGTGCCAACGATTTCGAACGGTACCGTATATCCGACTCCGACACAAATCGTATGAAGTTCGCCAATAAACCCCGTTGTCGCATAATACCACGCAGTGCTCGACTGCGGTATATGGGGCGATGTCATCACCCACGGCAGATTGGTTTCCGCAAAGGTCATTTTCCGGTTCCATCCTTTTAACGGGACAATATGTAATTCGCAGTTGATTTTGAATTCCGTGTTGAACAATAGCGCGAGTTCACCAACGGTTAATCCATGCACAACCGGAATCGGATATAATCCGATAAACGAACTGAATCTCGGGTCAAGAATCGGTCCATCAACGACAATTCCGTTAATCGGATTCGGTCGATCGAGAACAATAAACGGTATCCCGTTTTCTTTCGCCGCTTCCATAGCGTATGCCATTGTGTAAACGTAGGTATAATATCGAGCGCCAACATCCTGAATATCGAACACGAACACGTCTACTTCTTGCAGCATGTCCGGAGTCGGTTTTCGCGTTTTACCATAGAGACTATATACCGGTACGCCAGTCTTTTTATCTGTATAGGTATCGACGTTTTCACCAGCGAAAATATCGCCACGAATCCCGTGTTCCGGTGCAAATAATGCGGTTAGTTTACTTCCCTGCAATCGACTCAGGATATCTATGCTCGAGATAGCCTGCGCTGTTATCCCAGTCGGATTGGTGATCAATCCAACGCGTTTTCCGTGAATTAATTGCTGATATTCTTTTAATAAAACATTGATCCCAGGTTGAACTGACATAGGCTATTTCTCCTCTAAATAATGAAATTATGGTTGAATTATGGATGATATCTATCTGCGTTTTATCGGGTAGCTGTTTTTATAATTCGGTTGGAAATCCTATAAAAATAAAAAAGAGCAGAGTTGAAGGGGGAGTGATTTTATCTCTGCTCTTATGATGAATTGTGTTGGTAAAATAGAGAAGCAACAATTATGCCAAATTTGAACTTCTGGCAATCAGATAAATTCTACTGAGTTTATATATCTGGTTTAACAAGAGTTAAATATAAAAACTGAATAATTTATTTTAAGGTTGAAATTAGTATACTCGCCGCCGTAAATGCGGTAAAATTACCGCAAACGCCATAGGTTACTGTGGTAAATTTACTGCATAACCCATCTCACCAGCCATGAATGACTCGGCTAAAATCAATCATCCCTAACGGGATTAACAAGAAGCTCTATTTGGTATTTCCAGCTAGCTATGAATAGCTGGGCTAGAATCAATCATCCCTTCGGGATTAACCCAATGCATTTTGTTAGCCCCGATAACGGGGCGTCTGATTCTAGCCCAGCATGCAATGCTGGGAAAAAGAATGCAA
>JAOAEQ010000045.1 GCA_026416715.1 bacterium | reverse complement strand
GACAGGAACGATGGGTTCGGGTCAGAATAACAATGTAGGTTGAAGTATCGAACGTGACTAATTCTACCGCTTTTGTGAACTCGATAACCGTAACTTCATCGGCTACCGATTCCGGAAACCGATTCCGGTTCGCATAGTGCTTATCCGAATCGAACACCACAACGGTAAACCCGACTAGTTTCATGATTCGCGCTAACGCATAACTGATATGCCCTGCCCCGAATATATAGAGTACCGGATCCGGAAATATCGGCTCAATATACACTTCCATATTCCCTCCGCAAAGCATATCGAGCTTTGTATCCGGATTGGTTTGTTTCCGAGACGACGATAACGCAAACGAAAGTGTTTGCGTCTGGTTGGTGTTTAAACATTCAACCGCAGTCGCAATAACTTTTTCTTCTACCGCTCCACCGCCAATCGACCCGAAAATTGTTCCATCCGGATATACCAGCATTTTCGCACCTGGTTTCCGTGGCGTCGACCCAGTGGTTTTCGTTATTATCGCCACCGCAACTGGTTTTCGCGCTTCTTTCGCTTTTGCGATTTCTCGATAGATATCCATAATACCTGCTGGTTACATCATGCACTGGTTGAATAAGCGATTTGCCCGTAACCATTATTTCGCTCGCGACTATCGGTTTACTCGAGTTTCTCCGGATGATGTTTGATAACTTTCGCTTCAACCATATAAATCACATCTTCAGCGATATTCGTTGCATGGTCGCAGATCCGTTCTAAATGGCGAGCGATGAGGAGAAGCGGTACCGCACGCGGCGCAGTAGTCCCATCGGCAATCATATAGTCGTTAATCAGTTCCTGTTGCACCCGGTTTCGTAACTTATCCGCTTGTTCATCAAACAATACCACCTTCTTTGCAAGGGTCGCGTCGCGATTCACAAACGCATCGATACTCTGTTTTACCATCTGTTGCGCTATTTCCGATAATTTCGGGATATCTACCAACGGTTTTAAGGTCGGTAACGGAACCAGCTCGAGAACACGCTGGGCAATATCAACCGCTAAATCCGCAATCCGTTCTAATTCCGCATTGATTTTCATCCCGGTGGTAATAAACCGTAAATCGATTGCCATCGGTTGCCGTAACGCGAGAAGACTCAGCGCTTTTTCATCTATCACCAGTTCTAGTTCATCAATCTGGTTGTCAGCAACGATAACTAAATTCGCTAGTTCGGCATTGCGCGATTTTAATGCTTCGATGGATTTATAAATCGCTTCTTCAACCAGCGACGCCATCTTTAATAACAGCTGGTTGAGTTCCCGCAATTCATCATCAAATTTTCGTTCCATCATTTTCAACGATTACCGCGCGATTATAGAAATCTGATTGTCCCGATGCAATTGGTGTCATCGAGGTAATCTGGTTTACAATCGGTGGAATCATCCTTTCCATTTATCCGAAACGACCGGTGATGTAATCTTCGGTGCGTTTATCTTTCGGTGCGGTGAAAATAGTTTTCGTGACATCGTATTCAACGAGTTCCCCGAGTAAAAAGAACCCAGTGTAATCCGAGACCCGCGCCGCTTGCTGCATATTATGGGTGACAATGATTATGGTATAGTTTTTCTCGAGCTCCTGAATTAACTCTTCTATTTTTGCGGTAGAAATTGGGTCAAGCGCGGAAGCTGGTTCATCCATCAGCACAATTTCCGGTTTGATGGCTAACGCTCGCGCAATGCATAACCGCTGCTGCTGCCCGCCAGATAAATCAAATGCACTGATATGCAATCGGTCTTTCACTTCGTCCCATAACGCCGCATCGCGTAAACTCTGTTCCACGCGAGCGTTAATTTCATATTTGTCTTTAATCCCCTGCAGCCGTAATCCATACGCTATGTTATTAAAAATTGACATCGGGAACGGATTCGATTTCTGAAATACCATCCCGACTTTCCGACGTAACGCGGTCACATCAACTTCTTTTCCGTAAATATCTTGACCGTCAATCAACACTTTCCCTTCAACTCGCGTCCCTTTAATTATATCATTCATTCGGTTCAAGGTACGTAAAAAAGTTGATTTTCCGCAACCCGAAGGACCGATAAACGCAGTGGTTCGATTCGGATAAATATCTATCGAGATATTCTTTAACGCATGGACAGTACCATAATAAAAATTTAAATTAATTACCTGAACGCATGGTTCCATAGACAATCGAAGTATCCGGCGAATCGTTCTCGGTTACCATTTTTTCCGTTTCCGAAACCGGGCGCGGAGAATGATGGCGGTTAAATTCATTCCGAGCACTAAAATAATTAATACTAACGCAGTTCCATACTGCACATCAAGTTTAATTCCCGGAATTTGCGTTGAAATAACGTATAAGTGATACGGAAGCGCCATCGCTTGGTCGAACAGCGATTTCGGGAGATGCGGCAGATAAAACGCCGCTACCGTAAATAATATCGGCGCTGTCTCGCCCGCAGCTCGACTCACCCCAAGAATCGCACCGGTGAGAATTCCCGGCAACGCTTGCGGTAACACAATTTTCTGAATCGTCTGCCATTTCGTAGCGCCGACCGCTAAACTCGCTTCTCGAAACGAAATCGGCACGGTTTTCAGCGCTTCTTCCGCTGCGGTGATGATAACCGGTAGAATCATTATCGCTAGGGTGAGCGATCCGGCTAGAATCGAGGTTCCGAACTGTAACAGTAACACGAAAAATCCTAATCCGAATAACCCATACACAATGGAAGGAACCCCAGCGAGATTAATGATGGCAATTCGAATGAGTCGGGTTAACCAAGTATCCGGTGCGTATTCCGTTAAATAAATCGCTGCAGCCACCCCTAACGGTAACGCAAAAATAATCGTTCCGACCACCAGATAAAACGTTCCGACTATCGCTGGAAATATTCCGCCTTCTTTCATGCCCATCCGTGGAACGGACGTAAGAAAATCCCAGGTTATGACGCCGATACCATTTTTAATTAAAATATAGACAATTATCCCTAACGGAATAAGAATCACCACGGTTACCAGAAACAACATACTAAATGCTACTTGTTGTGCGCGTTTGGGTGAAATCATGCTCGTAACGTAACGTTTACCCCGATATTATTTCAAGGGTAACGGTTATTTGTTAATCCGTTTAATGAAGAAACTCGCGGAAAAATTGATACAAAACACTATGATAAATAAGACTAACCCTATCGCGAACAAAGCATAATAATGCTCGCTCTGCCGAACGGTTTCGCCCATTTCTGCAGCTATGGTTGCGGTTAACGTTCTCACCGGTTTAAGGAAACTGTGCGGGATAACCGCTGCGTTTCCCGTGACCATCATTACGGCCATCGTCTCGCCAATAGCTCTCCCGATTCCGAGCATCACTGAGGCAACGATACCGGATATCGCAGCAGGAACTACGACCCGATAGATGGTTTGCCAGCGGGTAGCGCCAAGCGCAAGACTCGCTTCGCGATAACTCTGCGGAACGCTGCGCAGCGCATCTTCCGATAACGATACAATCAGCGGTAACGACATAAACGCTAACACTACTGACCCGGTTAATGCGGTTAATCCCGTGGGTAGGTTAAACCACGTTTTTATCAAGGGAACTATGGTGACTATGCCAACGAACCCGATAACCACGCTCGGAATCGCAGCAATAAGTTCGATTGCAGATTTCAGATATTCCCGAATCGCTTCCGGCGCGATTTCCGAAATATACACCGCTCCGATAATCCCGAGCGGAATCGAAATAACCATCGCACCGCCGGTAACTAGGAGCGACCCGAGAATAAGCGGAAGAATCCCAAATTTCGGCGGGTCGGATATCGGATACCAATGCTTCCCCGTGAGAAATTCGGATAACGGTACCGTTGCGAAAAGCGATACCCCTTCTTTCAGCAGGAGTAAGAATATCAACGCAACGAAAATAATCGAGGTTATCCCGCTTATCACAATTAATTTCTCAATAATAAACTCATGGAATCTTCGCACGTGAACCATAACCATTTTTTTGGCTCTAGCGTTCTTTCGTTCTTTATTTCTTTCGTTCTTTGGTTGTTCCGCTCTTCTGTAACGTAATCGGGACAAAATCCTGCTGGCTAACGATTTTCTGCCCTTCTGCGGAGAGTACAAAGTCTATGAACTGTTTCACGGCACCGGTCGGTTTCCCATTCGTATATAGAAATAACGGGCGCGATATCGGATAACTCCCGTTAATAACATTTTCTTTCGTCGGAGCGATATACGCAGAATCTTTATCTTTTGCGACCAGAATTGCTTTCTGTTTTTCGCTGACATACCCCATTCCATAGTAGCCGATTGCATTCGGATTGGAAGCGACTTCATCTGCAATCGCTTGCGAAGACGGCATTAACAACGCATCCGGCGCAAATTCTTCCGGACCTTTTTCATTTCCACGACGAACAACATGTTCTTTAAAATAAATATGGGTTCCGGAATTGACTTCCCGAGATAAGATAACAATCGGCGCATTTTTCCCACCAACCTGACTCCAATTTCTGATTTTTCCCGTGAAAATATCTGATAACTGGTCTATGGTTAACTTCGAGACCGGATTCTTCGGATGAACAACTACCGCTAATCCGTCTAATGCTACCTTATGTTCAACCGGATTAACCCCTTTCGCTTTCGCCTGTTCAATTTCTTTCTCTTTCATCGATCGAGAACACTGCGCAATATCCGCAGTGCCGTTAATCAATGCAGCAATACCTGTTCCCGAACCACCACCGGTTACCGCAACAGAAATATTCGGCTCTCGTTTCATAAACGCTTCCGCCCAGGCTTGACCGAGATTAACCATCGTATCTGAGCCTTTAATCTGAATCATTCCTTTTGCGGCGAATACCCCGCTTACTCCTAAAATTAACAGGAAACTTGCTACTATGGTTATCGTTATGGTATTGGTTTTTGGTAACATACATAAACTCCTTTCATAGTTTAATACATTATACTAATTACTGCATGTTTGCAAGTATGGTATTAGAATTTATTGACGATAACTCTCACCTCCCTAGAATGAAATCAAATTTCATTTCGCTATCTAGTCTATCATACGTAAATAAAATGTATGTAATTGCTATGTAAAATCTATGTAAAGTCTCACTACGACACTTTGCAAATCTTCACCGCAGAGAGCGCTGAACTCTCTGAGAAAAAATTGGTTTAGTTTATGACCAAGAAGAACTCTGCGCTCTCTGCGCTCCCTGCGGTAAAAAGACTCTTTTTTCATTCAGCCGTCCCTAGCGGGCATCTATTTTTT
>JAOAEQ010000044.1 GCA_026416715.1 bacterium | reverse complement strand
TCTTAAAGGAGGTGAACCTTATCTCAATGAAATTAATTAAATTATTTATTTTCGGGTTAGTAATGCTATCAATTGTCGCAGGTGCCGGAATATCTTATGCAAGTGATATCGTAATCGCTCCTGCCGGTTATATGGCGGATACAACCACACCGTTTGCAGTTTGGTTTAGCAGTTGGACAACTGTCATCGGCAGTCATAGTATGGTAACTTGTAAAGTGCGATTACAGCTACCCGCATGGGGTATCAATACACTCACGAATGCTTATACTTGGAACACCGCTATCGTAAGTCCGGCATGGACGAATGATGCGCAAGCGTGGCCTTCGAGTCATCATCTACCTATTGTATCTAGTGGTACTGTTTCTGGTTGGTTATTTGCAAAATCAACATCATTAAATGTTGGGATGAGTACCTGTGTTGTTCGTATGCGTTTTGGAAGTTCAAACTATGATACTTATACTCGTCCGGAACTGATGGCATGGAATGCGAGCATGGCGGGTTGGTTAATTGATACCTGCGCATTCGGTGCAAAAATCGTTGCATTAGCTAAAGATAGTATGGGGAATATTCTCGGTAGTTATATTACCGAAGATAATGGTATTTCCGAAGGATATCCGACAGTCCCCGGATATGTTAAAATGGCGGTACCAGTTGGGCAAGTAGCATTTATCGAATATCGCGATTTGAATAATAACCTACTTGGGACGAAAACTAGTGGGCCGTGGACAATTTATCCGGGACAGGAAACATATACTCCGGTAAAATTATCCCGATTTGAAGCGAATATTCTACCATAATCTTTATATAAAAAATTTTTAAGCAGCGAATATATTTTTTATCTATTTCGCTGCTTTTTTATTTTTATTTTTTATTATTGAATTATTTTCGTGATGAGAGTAATTGCATTCAAAAATATAAGATAAAATAGTAGCATCTGGCTGAACTCGGGACGAAAATAATTTTTTTACTACAACTCGCTGTGTTCAAGCTTTGATAATAACCAGAATCGATATTTTCTCAGTGGATTTTGCCTATTCTGCTGCGGTGAAACTAAAACAACCAACCGTCTATTCCGGGTAAAGCCGGTTTGCGAAAAAAAATTTACAAAAAAACTAGTGGTAAAACTTTATAGAAATAAAAAAATGAAAAAAAATGTATAAAATATCAAAAAATACTTGACAAGAATCGAATTTAGTTGTAAATTAAATAGTAAGGAAAATTTGGGCGCTAAAATTTTCTCACGCTTCTTGAAGGGTTCACCTATGGTTGGCTGCAACATAATCTGTTTGAAAAGCTCACCGAAACTAGGCTTACCAAAGCTACAGCTAGCTCTAGCTATTGATTTCATCTTACAAAAGAAAGGAGGGATAAATCATAATGTTTGAAAAAAGTAGTATGGTAAAAACCATTTCCCTACAGAAAGGAGGGGATAGTATAATGAAAAAATTTTTAGGATTAAGTTTAATGGTTGTTTTGCTCGCATCAGTATCGTTTGCTGGGAATATTGTCAACTATTCGTTTTTGACCTCGTTAGCGTTCAACGTACCTGGTGATCCCAGTAATAAAGTTAACGGTTGCGTGTTATATAACCCGATTCTAGACGCTGCGTTTGTCGGTCAGTATTTTACTGGCACTGGTAGCCGGGCGCTTATCCTTGGTTGGTCAATGGATTCAACTGATCCGACCTACGATAGCGTTACGCCGAAATATATCATTCGTGAACGAGTATTTCCAAACGGAGATAAACTGGTAGCGCTGAAATCAATGTTCGGTAATGCTGATATGTACGGTGGCAAAATGCATTTCGTTTGCGACCGCTGGGGATTCGATAACCTAAACATGGTTCCTCGAACCTACTGTCCAGTTAATGCGGATAGTGTTACCGTAACCTTCCCGTATGTGAGCGCAAAATATCCGTTATATAACGTTACCGGCATTTCGACAACAGCATCAACCGCTGTTGAAGATACCTGGGGCGGTACCCAACTGTATGCTGGTGCAACCGCATTTACGCTTATTCCGGTAACCTGCGAAGCGAACGGATGGTGTGTTAAACTTCCTGGCACCCAAGCGTTAGTTGCCGTAACCGGTGTATTCACGAATGCTACGGGGTTAGGTACCAACTTCTATACTGGCGGTGGTTTCGATGAAGCGGCACGAACAATCTGGGTTAACACGCAAATTCCTAGTGCTCCGAGAACAGTTTATGTTAGCGGTTCATTCGGTCGGTTTGACCCGATTACAGGTGTAATTGAACTGAACGCACCACATCCTCCTGGTCAAATGCTATTTGTCCATGTCGGTCAATTACAGCCAGGACATCGTGCGGTATGGAAATACGACGCCGCAACGTTAGCCGCTGAAACTGCATTGAATATTTACGGTCATCCGGTAATGTGGGAACCTGTTACGGTAGCGAATGTGTTAAGCGTTAGTACTATTACTACGTATGAACTAGGTGGAATGTCAGGCGTTATCACTGACCAGTTCATTGCAGGGAAAGTTCCTGGATTCAATACTGCGAAATCGCGGTTAATCTACTCAAGCTATGGAACAACAATGTTCGGACCTATCACTCCAGCGAGTTCAACCTTGATAACCGGGATTCCGTTAGCGGGAAAACCGATTTCCGGTGTACTCGGTGTATATACTGACGCAAATATGGCTGGTATCAACTTCTGGAGCTCTCGCACTTGCGCTGAATGGGTTCCGGTAACGAATCTGGATTATGTCGATTGTCCATGGGGACCGATTCGAACGGTAACCGGTATCTTTACGAACATTAATCGTGTTGGTATGAACTTCTTCACCGGCCGAGAAACTGGTGATACCACATCTCGGTACCTCGGTATCGGACCTGGTGGATACTGGAGTATCAGCCCAACTGCACCGCGAATCTATGCAGCAACCGGCGGAATTGATACGACGTTATCGCTCGGTTCAGCGTTTGTCGTATATACTGGTGAACCACCAGAAAATGTTAACGTCGCTGTCCATAATCTGATGGATACGACTGGCACGCTAATTCTCACGAATCCGTTACCGGGAACGCCGGATGTTTGGGTCCGTGTCGCATTCAACAACGGATTAGATGTTGCAAACAACCGGGTTAAAGTTTATGCTACTGGGTTAACCAATCTCTTATCTGTTGGCGATACAGTTTATATTTGCTATCTGAGACAAGCCGGAGCGAATCCGTACAACTATACTGGTCCAGGAACCGCTGGGAACCGCTCAGTAACGGCGAACCCATACGGTGTTACCTTCGATAAAGACGGGAACTATTTCGTGACGAGCTTATGGTCATACTGGGGATTCAATGCCCATGCGGCAAACGGTGACCATATCGCCTGGTATCCAGTTCGTGGGTCACTCTCACAAGTTACCCGAGGTCAGATTAGTTGCGATACGGCAAGTCCGACGCAGGATATCTACTGGGCTGACGGAAATGGTATCGTCTGGCGGTTTAAGAAAACCGGTGCTGGACTTGATACCTATGTCCAGGAAGATTTACCGTTCTACCTTGGTGCATGCAGAGGAACCAATGGAACCTCAGGATTCCGTGCTATGTCATCAGCGTTACGTGTGAAAACTATTCCAGCGATTATCGGTGGAAGTGTTACGTTAGTATACATTGGTACTCCACGGGATAACAATGTTACCTGTGAAGGTATTGACCAATTAACCGTAATGAAGACGGATGGAACTATTGAAGGTGTCTATTCTACTGATAATTTAGCTAACAATGGACCGACACCACGTGGCGCAGATGTCGCAATTTACCCGGATGGCAGCACGAGGGTTATATTCGGTGCCTGGGCAGGAACAGCTGCAACAAGACCGTACGGACAAATCTACATGTGGACATCTCCGAAAGCCGTTCCAGTAGAACTTTCTCGGTTTGAAGCTTTGATTAATTAACAATCGATAGTTCAACCGAGAAAGGGTTGTAGCTCATTTTTAACCAGGGAAGGTCGAAAATTAAATCGACCGACCCTGGTTTTTTTATATCAAAATATTTTTGGTAATTGTTCGGGGTTTAGGTTCAGGGTTCAATCGTCGCGAACGGGATTCTCGGTTTTACCTTCATTGGTTCCCAGCCATGAATAGCTGGGATATAATCAATCATCCCTAACGGGATTAACCGAAAGCGCATTTTGTCAGCCCCGACAGGGGCGATTGATTCTAGCCCAGCAATTTTTTGCTGGGAAGGTAAGATGCGAAACCTCGTGGAGTCCAGCTAGGGACGGCTGTATAATGTGGTTAATTAAAAGTATTTTGTTAGCCCCGATACGGGGCGATTGATTCTAGCCCAGCATGCAATGCTGGGGAAAAATAGACGGTAATATTGTAAAGTCCCGTTAGGGACGGCTGAAACCAATCCTCATATTTTCCTATGGTTCATTCGTCCCCGAGGGACTACATTATTTGATTCCGGCAATTACATTCCCAGCCATAAATGGCTGGGCTAATCCCAATCATCCCTTCGGGATTAACCAAATGCATTTTGTTAGCCCCGATACGGGGCGATTGATTCTAGCCCAGCAATTTATTGCTGGTAATTATGATTTAATAGTATAATAAAGTCCCGTTCGGGACGACTGAGTAAATTTATGTTATGCAAAAAGGATGTACTTATGAATAGAATATCTATATTATTTACGGTATCAATATTAATTTATTTTTCACTAACTTACGCTTCTACAACTCAACCTGAACAATCTGCAATACAAAATCTATACAACCAAGGAATAGAATTATTAAAACAAGAAAAATATGCTGAAGCGACTACGGTGTTTGAACAATATCTAACTACAGATTCAACGAATGCTAAAGCATATTACAACCTCGGTTTAGCGTATGTCTATCTAGAAAAATATGATAATGCGGTAGCTGCCTGGAAAAAAGCAATTGAGCTAGATCCGGAATTTGAAGCTGCTTATTATAATCTGGGGTTGGTTTATATCCATCCGCAAGCGTATCGCACGCAGGAAGCAATCAATACATTCCAGACCGTAGTCAAACTCAATCCGAAAAATTATAAAGCATACTATCAACTTGCAGTAGGGTATCACCGAATAGGAAAATATCAAGAAGCATTACAAGCACTAGATACCGTCCTTCAGTTAAAACCGGATTTAACCACAGCTACTGAATTTAAAATTCAAATATATCAAACCCTACGAGATTACCCTTCAGCAATCCAGCTAGCGGATACTCTATATCGGAAAGCGAAAACGGAGCAGAATAAAGCAATGCTATTTAACCTTTATGTAGCTTACGGAATCCAGTTGCGCAATCAGAACAAATATAACGAATCCGTATCGCAATTATATACCGCGCAAAAACTTGTTCCGGACCATCCGCAAGTATTCTATGAACTCGCAAATACGTATTCACTCATGGGACGAATCAACAGTGCAGAAATGCTCTATGAATATTGTCTCGCTCGTGACCCGAAAAGTCCTACACTATTAAATAATCTCGCATACTTTTACGCTGAAAACGGATTTAACCTAGACCGAGCAACCTTATTGATTGATAGTGCACTCCGATTAGTATCCGCAGAACCTGATTCTAACCCAACAGCGTATCTTGATACAAAAGGATGGATTGAATTGAAAAAAGGAAACTATCTGGAAGCATACAATCATTTTCAGACGGTATTAGATACGCTTATCGCTCCCTATCAACCTGAACCTGGCCTGAATGAAAAAGAACTAGAAGCGTTCCTTGCCGTTCAACCGAATTATGCAGCGTTTCCGGAAGTTATGCAAGCACGATACCAACTAGCGCTATCCGCATGGTATTGCGGGAAAAATAAGGAAGCGCGTGACTTGTTGAACCAGATACTTGCAGTATCTACCGAAGAACCTGCAGCGGTCGCAATTCAACAAAAAGTGAAAACATGGCTCGGCGAGAAATAACCACCAGTCGTCCCTAACGGGACTCATAATTATTTCCGCTGAAATGTCCCCAGCCATGAATGGCTGGGCTAATTCCAATCTTCCCTAACGGGATTAACCCAAAGCATTTTGGTAGCCCCGCTAGGGGCGATTGGGGTTAGCCCAGCATATAATGCTGGGAAAAAATGATGTGACGAACATATAGTCCCGTTAGGGACGACTGTATAATGCGGTTAATTAAAAGCATTTTGTTAGCCCCGCTAGGGGCATCTGATTTTAGCCCAGCATGCAATGCTGGGAAAAATAAACGGTAATATTATAAAGTCCCGCTAGGGACGGCTGAAATCAATCA
>JAOAEQ010000043.1 GCA_026416715.1 bacterium | reverse complement strand
TCACGTTGGGTTTTCCAGGTTGAATTGCTATACGTTCCTCCGTCATAATACCAACCATGACCCGGACTGATAAACACAGTTTTCCCAGTTAATGCGCCGGTCGGTTGACCCTGTCCGTATCCAGCAGGATATCCTTGCGCTTCTTTAATCGGTGGAATAGATTTTTTTGACTCCGGCTGTTCCTGGTCAGGTTTTTTGGGTTGCGGCGGTAATGGCGGTAAAAAATCAGATAACGGTTTATATTGACCACTAACTTCATCTAATACGAGGACAGTTACACTATACGATGTCGCAATACCATATAATGTCTTGCTCAAACTATCATAGAAATCATCACATCGTGTTACTGTCAACTGATTCAAATTTTTTTTCGGAATACGGAGATGGAAAAAGATATGGTTATTCTTGCCAACTTCAATTTTAGTAATCCGTGTTTGACTAGGCACCGCCGATTTTATACCTTTTTTCAATTCGGTTACGTTCGGTCCTTGAATAAACTTTTTTAATATTGCAATGATTTTTTCCTGTTCATTTGCCGGCGGTCTTGGTAAAAAACGGGTGAACTTATGCACTTCCCCTTTTACGATATACGTGATCGTTATCGTTGTGTCTGATGAAGAGAATGGTGCAATCGAAAAAGCTAAATTATTTATCGAAAAATAAAAAAATGTTCCTACAACAAAAATAGCTATTTTTTTCATAGCGAACTCCTTTCTAAAAAAAGATTGCATAGATTGAATGGTAAAACTTCTTTTACCAATTACAAATTTTTTTCTCAATGTAATCGGATAAAGTATATGAAAAATTTTTACCTAAATACAGTTTATCACGATTTAAGTCAGTTCACTAAGATACCGCTAGCTGTCAGTTGATATAGCTATCAACCGACTCACCGACAGCGATACTTCACTTTCGCAGTTAACTATAGATAATTTTAAACTAACCATAACTTCGATTCTACGGTTTCGCTTGAATTCGGATATACTTGGCAAACCCTGGATAAATGAATGTGGAGTCAATTGGCACTGGCGCATCTGGCGGAAATTCATAGTAATATTTTTGCATTACCCATTGCGATTTTTGTTCTTGTATTGGATATAACGTTATTTTGGTATTCGGAGTGTCGCAGAAGAAGCGATATTCATTTTTTATTAAATCTACTTCCAGCTCCCACGTTCCGTTCTCTAAATATACATCAAGTAATGGTTTCCCGTTTAAAAATATCTGGGTCGGTTTCTCAACCGGCTTCCCCCAAGTTTGGACCGGAGCAGAACCTCCGTTCATTAAAACATTTTTCCCGATTGCTTCACCGGAAGTTACAGGAACTAAGTTTTCCCCCCGGTTTAATGCAATCGTTGCCATTTTAAGTACATAATGGTCTGATTCTGATAACGATTTTTTATCTAATGAAGTAACGACTACTGAAGCTACGGTTGATGCGGAGATAACTTTCAAATTATCTAGTGCGTATTCATTATATTTTTCTAACTCTCCTTGGACACATTGGAACATTGGCGTATTAATTGTCGCATACCCTTTTTCGGTATTGCGGAATAACTCACCGGTAGTCGATTTCAACTGCTTGACAACCGGCGATACCGTAGAATCTGCAGAGATACCTTTCGAATTATTTTCAGCCGAATTTAGTAAAGTAGCTCTCTGGGTTGGAAGAGGAGTTACGTTGAACTGCTTAACAGGCGGCGTTACCGCATTTTGCATTCTATTCGTCCACGCTAGTGTATATACATCATTCATATACGAACCCCAAGTGTAGAGGTCAGCATCGGTATATTGAACTTCAAGAATCTGTTCAGCTGCTTTAACCTCACCTTGAGTAAACAATTTCGCGCCATATCCAAACAATCCCCATTGCGTCGGGTCGGCTTGTAAACCGAATGGTGAAATATGGTCAGGGTCACCCCAGGTATAATATGAAAAATAGATTAAACCATCATAATCTTGCATAGATGCGTATGCCGCAATATCGAAAATACTGCTTACCCGGTATCGGTTAGGCCAGCACGTCGCCCATTCTCTAACCACCAGCGGTTTATTTGCCCATTTATATTGTGCAATATATGGCGCTAACGACCATCTCCCTGATTCTTTGATATAATTTTTATTGCTGAATGACGAAAGGCCAACCCATTCCTTGCCGGGAGTAAACGACGGATGGTCGAGATACGCATTTTCTCCGATGAAATCTAATTCCTGTGCGACAGAATACGTATCCGGTGTTATTTGACTATTTACCACTGCCGTAAATGGTTTATCACACCCTTTTGCCCGCAAGAAATCTCGAAGTTCAGCGAAATATTTCCGTTGCAATTCTACCGCAAATCGAACACCATCATTACATCGCAATGGAGAAGTTTTCGGGTCGGCATCAGACGCTTTCCGAAGTTCATCTAAACTCCGCATTGGCATCGATGGTAATCCAATATTTCTCTTCTCTAACGATTCATTCGGTTGTAATGAACATTCACCTTTTGCATTCGTCCATGCTTTTTTCAACGCTTCGGTGGTCTTGTATTTCTTAATTAAATAATCGTTCCATAATGTAATAAACTCGGTGCGGTATGGTTCAACCATTTCATTCCATCCCCCAGGGTTAAAGAGCAGACTATCCTCATTTTCGAGTTCGATTAACGCTACCGCCGGATCTTTCCCATTAGCTAAACCGGTATATGGATTGATATGGTTAATTAACCACTCTTCAGCATACTCTTTTTGTAGCTCGATTAGCCGGCGATTGAAAAATGCATACGGTTTCGCTGCGCGACCGAGTTTATCTGCGTTCTCTAACCCATCACCTGAACGAAACGTCCGATACCCACGAACAACAAGATAAACATATATCCCTTTTTGCTTCGCGCAATGTATCCAATAATCTACTCGGTCACGGTATTCTTTATCGAAATGGCGGGAATTATTATTGTTCGGATACGCTTCGTCAATGATATTTCTTCGAACAAGGTTATACTGTTCACCGCCGCGATTATCAAGTTCATGCAATCGAATTAGATTACATCCCGCACGCGCAATAACCTCAACTACCTGTTTAATCCGTTCTTTTGGAATATCAACATGTGATGCCGCTATGGTAACGCCCCAGAATCGAACCCGTTTATTGCTATTCCTAAAATAGAAATGCCCGTCTTTACCGACATATACCGGACCGAATTTACCGGCGGGCGGGTCGAGTAAATAACTGAAATCAATTAACGATGAATCAGGGAACATATCGAACGTTGGATGCAGTGAACGAACCGCTATCGGGTCAGATTGATACCGTTCAATCCCTTGCCGGTCTTGGGTTACCGTTGCAAATGATAATGTTAATACTACTGACAATAATCCGAAACTGTATAGTATCATTCTTATTTTCATAGTAAACCTCCCTGAAAAAAGAAAGTTAACTGCAAAACTTTCGCTAGTCTGTATTTTAGCGAATTTCAAAGCTCGATAATTCGACCGGTACCGGGTCAGCATCAAGGTAACTTAAAATTCGTTGCATTACGGTATTTCTACTCGAAACAGGATATATCGCTTCAAACGGAAATCCGAAATGCACGAGTTTATAGGTTCCTTTATATTCGATTCCGGCATTATAAGCAGTTCCAGCGTAAGTTAACGTAACGGAACTACCGCTATATGCGTTTATCGAATCAGGAGTCGCAACGTTATATATCCCTTGACTTCCGTTATCAAACGTTATTCCACTTAATCCGTTAAATATCCCATTCGCAGTTCCGTTAACCGCATATACATTCGCATCGTCGTTTACATAATCCGCTTTCAAATAATTACGATAAAACGTGCTATCTGTAGAATTTCCGTTCGCTATCAAGTCGTATCCGATTTCCGCTCCAGAAACAAATAACCGCCCTTGATTATTTAGGAAATTCTGCACTTGCACTTGTTCCGCAGTAGTAAATGTTGAATCCGCTGATGATTGCTGACCTGCTAGCCAATCAACAATACGATACGTAGTTAACTGCACGAAACCAAGTCCAACCGTTTCTTTCGCTGCGGAATCGAAATAGAATTTACCGCCAGTATTCGTTGTTGCGTTCGCTATCGCTTGTGCATGCTGAATCAAATAATCGAATGTCTGGTTAACTTTCGGATTATACGGGTCACTGCGGTCAATACCAACGCTGGTATCAACCCGAGTATATCCATTCACCAGCAGTATTGACGCTTTCCCAGAAGCTCTAACTCGCGCCGCAAGTGTTTCACTCGGCATACTCTCACCGCCAGCATTGAACGCTGATACCTGGAAATAATAGACGCTATCTGCGGAAAGACCGGAAATAATGATCGTAGTTGCGCTGGTAACCGTACCGTTATCGAATCCTTTCCCATTCAGACTACGATATATCCGATATGCAGTCGCCACTGCAGTTGATTCGAGCGGGTCAGTTTGTGGTGACCAGGTTAAACGCAAGGTGCCATCACCGACATTCTGAACTCTAAAATTTTTCGGTGGTAATGGTGAGATTATCGCATTACTTCCGAAATAATATTTAACAATCCCTTTATATATCGCGCGACATATTATATCGTTAAATTTCGGATTCCGCAGTTGATAATTATCTAATTGCGAACTGGTGGTGTCATCATGGAATGCTAGTTCCATCATTATTCCGGGTATTCCCGCGCTGGCGATACGGGTTATTTCCGCATAACTACCAGTCGCTATTCCGCGATCATACCAACTCGAATTCCATAACGCGCGAATATCACGGATGATTTGATAATGGATTGTAGTCGTAAACGGATAAGTTTGCAGAATAGTATCCGATGTATGTTTATAGGAAACCGTACCGTGCGCATTACCGTTGAATGCGTTCGTATGTACCATCAGATAGCAATCGCAATCTTCCCAAACCGCATGTCCCGGACGACTATACCAATCGCAACTATTTTCCGCTGAACCATAATTATAAACCGAACTTGGTGCCCCGATATATTTGGTATAATAACTCGCTGCACCTTGCCACCACGGTTTATTCATTGCTGAACTGGTCGTTGTTATCGCATACGCTGTTGAAGCAATTCCGCCTCCGAACCGAATCGCATCCGCAATAACGACACTCCCGGACGTATCTTTCGAAAAATTGGTTAGAATAATTGTGGTGGTTCCAGCATTGAAATGGTATGTCCCGATATAAATCCAACGTGGGTCAGTAGTCGTTTTCGTTTTCTGGTTGACATAAACAACACTCTGTCCGCCACTATGATTGATAATATACTGCGCATCAGAAACCCGATTACTTCCCGGACGACTATATTGATATACCGCATAGTATTCCGTGCGTGGGATATTCGCTTGCCAAATAGCGGTCGCCGTGGTTGATGATGTGTTGGTTGATGCCCAACGGTAGGTAGAATTATATCCGTTTGTACCGCTGGTAGTCCATGTTCCAGTTTCGGTATACCACGGTGAACCAGAATCATTATTCACAATTACTTCAGTCGTATTATTATCCCATTCACGAGACGGATATACTTCCGCACCGGCGTTCCATAAATATCGCGCAAGTTGCATCAAACATCGCTCCCAGTTCCCCATATCTTCGATATACCCGCCATACATCACACCACGTTGTAGCGCCCAGTATCCAGGAGAATACCACCAGCCGTGCCCGGCATTGATACCGACTCGAATCCCAGTTAATTGCCCTTTCGGTTGGATATTTGGACTTCGCGGCTGAACAACTCCAGCGAGCGATTTTAGTCTCGGTTGAAACAATTCACCTGATGCACGTTTCTGTAATCGTTCTTTTCCAGGGATAGTATATTCATCCCCGAGCCGAATGACTCCATCTTCCCCTTCAATATAAATATAAAATTCTTTCAGATTCGTTTCTTCAGTAAAGGTTTTAATAATTTGATGATTGACATATTCATATACTTCATCAAACGGTTTTTGACTATGAAAAAATTCTTTCGATAGGGTAATATTTATCCGCGGAGCAACCACTTCAGCTCGAAGTAATTTTGTTCCGGGAGGAATCGCTGAAGTTAATCCTTGTTTCTGTTCATCAACAGTTGGTCCGGCAATAAGTGCGGTTAAAATATCGTTCGCTT
This sequence comes from bacterium, assembly GCA_026416715.1. Classification (NCBI taxonomy): domain Bacteria; species bacterium. The sequence goes on along the minus strand of JAOAEQ010000043.1, from coordinate 338 downwards.
TTTTATTCAGCGACATAGTATCGACAACCGCTGCTTTCTCACCAAACACTGCTGAATTCGAACGTTCAACAACTTTTATCTCACCGTTCTGATAGAATACCAGCGGCACCGTGTTTGTTCCTGCATAACTGCAATTTATTATTCCTACAGATACACATAAACACAAAAATATATGCAATATATACGGTGATATTATCTTAAACATACATGGTACCTCCTTATTTTTAAATTAGTTTATCACGATTTGCTTGCGTAATCAATGATAAGATTCAGCCGTCCCTAGCGGGACTTTACAATATTACCGTCTATTTTTCCCAGCATTATATGCTGGGCTAAAC
>JAOAEQ010000042.1 GCA_026416715.1 bacterium | reverse complement strand
TAACCTGTATCTGGCAGGTAAGTGGTCGGAGCGAACTCGGGTTTGATACCTGGATGAAAATGGATTTGGAATATATTGATACCTGGTCGTTATGGTTGGATTTCAAAATTCTACTGAAAACAATCCCAGCCGTAATATTTTGCCGCGGCGCATATTAATATTTAGTCATCGTCGAGGAAATTCCAACATCAAAATCCAAATGTCAAATACACCAAATCCAATTTTTAACTGTAAAATATTCATGATTAATAGATTTAGTAATTTATTTGGATTTTGGAGTTTGAATTTTGGATTTATCATTCTCCTACTCACCTTATATTTCTTGCCTGCAGGATTATATGCTGGTGAAGTTAGTCCGAACGTACCACTTTCACATTGGAGTTATCCGTTAATTGAGAAATTATTTAATCTCGGTCTAATTACCGAACCGTTCCTGAATACCAAACCATATACTCGCATTGAAGTCGCGATCATGATTGATGAAGCTTCGCGGAATCTTGCTGAACAGAAAATCGAACTCCCGATTGCAGCAGGAATACTCGAACGACTACAGCGGGAATTTTCGGTCGAATTAGCGACAATAACTGAAATTAGAACTGGTATAACTCCTGAAACATATCTGAAACCGATAGATGATATGTATTTCCGTTCGATTTATAGTGAGAAATCATTTATCCTGCGGAACCGACAAGGTGATAAATTTAGTGAACATTCGAATTTCAGACTCGGGTTCGATAGTTATGGCCAATATGCGAATCGTATCGGCTATTATTTGCATCCGGAATATCGGTATTCTGAAGATACGTTGAACGAAGGAGAATTGGTTGAAGGATATATGAAATGCATGGTCGGTAATCTCGAATTAGAGCTCGGTAGGGATTCGCTTTGGTGGGGACCCGGTGCCAATGGCGACTGGATTTTAACGGATAATGCGAAACCATTTGATTTAATTAAAATCGGCAATGCGGAACCGGTTTTGCTTCCGTGGATATTCCGCTGGCTCGGTCCGATGAAAACCATCTCTATCCTAACTCGGTTGGAAGAAGAACGGGATTATCCGCATACACGGTTCTGGGGTATGCGAACTTCGTTTAAACCGAAACCAGGAATAGAACTCGGGTTTTCACGGTCAGCGATGTTCGCTGGTGAAGGCAGACCGTCAATGGATTGGCGCGATTATTGGGATATGTTCTGGGGAAGAAAAGAGCATGAAGAATCGGATTTACGGAATAATCAGATTGCCGGCGTAGATTTAACTGTTCAGTTTAATCATCTCGATAACAAAACGCATGTTATCCGAACCATGACGGTTTATGTTGATGGTGCCGGTGAAGATTTTGCCAGTGGCGGTCCGTTACCAAGCCGCTGGGCGTGGTTATATGGTATCGTTTTCGGTGATATCGGTTTATCTGGAAAAACCGATTTACGAATTGAATATGCCAATAACCATATTCCGAAACATCCGAATTATTGGTATTCGCATCCGGTATATACGTCTGGATACACCTATTACGGCGATATTATCGGGCATCAGATAGGAACTGATAGCGATGATTTATATATCGAATTAACGCATTTTTTCAATGCGCAATTTTGCGGGTCGTTAATTTATGATATTCAACAGCATGGACTATCGGACGATGAACCGATGAAAGTCCAATATCTACAACCGCAACTAACCTTTTATGGAAAAAATAATTTGATAGTTTCTGCTGCGTATCGGTATGAAAAAGAAGATGCTGGTAGTGAACAGGGAACTGACCAAACGAATCATATCCTCTTCCTGAACACCATCTATTCGTTCTAAAATAATAGTGAAGTTAGGTCGAACGAGGAGCTCGGGGTCGTTCAATCTAACTACGCTTATAACTTGAAAATCTCAAGTCAAAATATATCGGATATGTTTATACCATTTCATATCCCGACGATAGGAAAAAAAGAATTCCAAGCAGTTAATCAAGCGCTTAAAGTGGGTTGGATAACTACTGGCCCGACCAGTCTCCGATTTGAACAATTGATTTGTCGAGAATTAGGTGCGAAACATGCGGTTGCCTTAAATTCTGGCACCGCAGGGTTGCATTTATCACTCGTCGCACTGGGAGTCAAACCGGGGGACGAAGTTATTGTTCCGACATATACATTCAGCGCAACCGCAGCGGTAGTTGTGCATTGTGGGGCAAAACCGGTTTTGGTTGATGTTGACAAAGAGCGGATGCTAATTCTTCCTCAAGAAATCGAACGGAAAATAACGAAAAAAACAAAAGCGATTATCCCGGTTCATCTTGCGGGACATCCGTATCCAATGCAGGAAGTACAGCAGCTGGCAAACCAATACCGTTTAGCGGTTATCGACGATGCCGCGCATGCGTTTGGAGCAGAATATCGCGGTCGAAAAATCGGGTCGTTTGAAACCATCGCTGTGTTTAGTTTCCATTCAACCAAACCAATTTCAACTGGCGAAGGTGGTGTGCTTACGACAACATTGCAATCGCTTGCGGAACATATCCGCCGGTTAAGTTTGCATGGGTTATCGAACGGCGCTTGGAACCGGTATCGGAAAGAAGGCAGCTGGTTCTACCAGGTTCTCGAAGCGGGATATAAATATAATTTGCCGGATATTCCCGCAGCGTTAGGAATCGCCCAGTTGCAGCAAGCGACTCGATGGCATAAGATTCGAACTAAGTATGCACAACTCTATACCGCTGGATTTGCAGAGAATGAAGCGGTTGAAACGCCGACAGTGGCTCCGGATATAATCTCTTCCTGGCATCTCTATATTATTAAACTAAACCTGGAACAACTGCGGATTTCAAGAAACCAGCTCATAGAACTTTTGCGGAAAAAAGGTATTGGAACCAGTGTACATTATATTCCGTTACACCATCATCCATATTATCAGCGAGTCTGGGGGTATAAACCATCGGAATTCCCGAATGCGAATTGGGCGTATGAACGGGTTATTTCCTTGCCGTTATATCCTAACTTGAAACAAAATCAGGTAGAATATATAATCAACTCAATAAATAAACTTAGCAAAAAATATAAACGTTAGGGTGAATATAGATAAATTTAAGATTCGAACTTCGACTATCGAATATCGAAACAAATATAAAACCTTAAAAACGAAAAACCAAAAACAATACCCGGAATTTTGCCACAGAGTTCTTATGCTTTTGTATTTTTCAGTTAATTAGTTTGTTCATTTATCTTTTTGTTTCGTATTTCGGATGTCAATATTCGGGTTTTAGATTTCATCTGTTTAATTATGAACACAATGAATATCCTCATAACCGGTGGTGCAGGATTTATCGCGTCACATATTGCCGATGCATATATTCAAGCCGGGCATAACGTAACGATTGTTGATAATCTTTCTACAGGGATACAAAAAAATATTCCACAACAAGCGCAATTTTTCCCGATCGATATCCGGTCGTTAGCGGAGCTTGAGAAAATCTTTACCGCTGGTAACTTCGATATTATCAACCATCATGCTGCACAGATTGATGTTCGAAAATCAGTTACGAATCCGATTTATGATGCAGAGGTTAATATCATTGGAACCATTAATCTGCTTGAGTTAAGTCGGAAATATACGGTTAAAAAACTAATTTTCGCTTCTACTGGTGGCGCAATTTATGGTGAAGGAATAGACCTACCAGCGGATGAAACGCATCCGATAAATCCGGAATGTCCTTACGGCGCATCGAAACGAACTGCAGAGGTATATATCGAACTCTATGCACGGTTATATGGATTAAATTATCTCATTTTGCGCTATCCGAACATCTATGGTCCACGGCAGAATCCGAAAGGAGAAGCGGGTGTCAATGCAATTTTTATCGGGCAGATGCTCGCGGGGAAAACGCCGACGATTTTCGGTGATGGCACGCAACAGCGGGATTATGTCTATATTGAAGATGTAGTACAAGCGAATCTGATTGCGTTGAGATATTCAAAAAATGGAACTTATAACCTCGGCTGGGGCATCGGCATTTCGGTAAACGAAATTTATCAGAAATTGCAGGAGATTATCGGATTTAAGAATCCGGCAACCTATGCGCCGCCACGGGCTGGTGAAATCCAGCGGATTTATCTTGATTCGCAGAAAGCGCAAACCGACCTCGGTTGGAATCCACAATACGATTTTGTAACCGGACTAACGAAAACGGTTGAGTGGTTCCGGTCGAACCCAAATTGGTATGGGTAAAGTAACCGAGGAACTTAAACACGGAAAAACGAAAAATCGGATTTTATGTTCTCAGGTATTTTGATTTTTCCGTTTTTTCGCTTACACCTATGAAAGTAGTCTTCCTCGATCGCGATGGGGTAATCAATAAACGGCTCGTTGGTGATTATGTTAAGAGATGGTCAGAGTTTCAATTTTTGCCGTACGCAAAACGAGCGATTCGGAAATTAACCGAAGCGGGGTATCAGGTTCATGTCACTAGCAATCAGCAGGGTGTTGGAAAAGGATTGATGACCAAACAGCAACTCGATGATATCACTCGCCGTATGCTCGCTGAAATCGAGCAAGCCGGCGGGAAAATTCATTCCGTGGCGTATTGCCATCATACTGAATCTGATAACTGTACTTGCCGGAAACCAAAGCCAGGGCTGCTTATCCGGACGGCAAATAAATATAAACTGCGTTTAACGAACTGCTGGATGGTTGGTGATAGCGAACGCGATATTCAAGCGGGAACAGCGGTCGGTTGCAAAACCATTCTGATTGGAAATTACAAAATTAAAAATCAAAAATCAAAAATATCAATTCCAACCTTCACGGCTAAATCCCTTCTTGAAGCGGTTAATCTTATCCTTAAAACAGATACTATCTCTTCGAATAAGCGGAAATGTTAAGTAACAGATTCATTTCTCATATTCTTTGTTTCGTGGTATAGTTTATATAAACCCAAATTTGGGATGTATTTTCTCTGATGGAGGGAAAGAGTATGGCAGCATATAAACGGATTATTCCTTGTCTTGATATTGCTGGTGGGAGAGTGGTCAAAGGGATTCACTTTGAGAATCTACGCGATGCCGGCGACCCTGCTGAAATCGCTACACGATATAATCAAGAAGGTGCAGATGAAATAGCGTTTCTAGACATTATGGCAACGGTTGAAGGACGGAAAACTATGATTGAAGTAGTTAAAAAAACTGCAGCGGTGATAACCGTTCCGCTAACGGTAGGCGGTGGAATTAGTTCGGTTGAAGATATGCGTATTCTCATTGAAGCTGGCGCAAATAAAATTAGTATTAATACCGCAGCGGTAAAAAATCCGGAGTTGATTTCTGCAGCAGCGAAAGAATTCGGCAGCCAATCTTTAGTTGTAGCGATAGATTATCGGCGGTCAGCAGAAATGCCGTCCGGTTGGGAAGTATTGATTAACGGTGGGAAAACGCCAACGGGAAAAGATGCAATTGCCTGGGCGAAAGAAGCGGAATCGCGCGGTGCCGGCGAATTACTTCCAACCAGTATTGATACCGACGGAACGAAAGCGGGGTATGACCTTGAACTTTTAAAAACCATGGCGCAAGCAGTTCAAATCCCGATTATCGCATCTGGTGGTGCAGGAAATCTCGAGCATCTCTATCAAGCGATAGCGATTGGAAAAGCGGATGCGGTTCTAGCCGCATCAATCTTCCATTTTCGGGAATATACAATCAAGCAGGCGAAAGAATATCTCAGGGCAAAAGGTATTCCGGTTAATTTGTCGGAAGGACCGGATAAATATAACGAAGTTAAACTTCATTGAAAGCGCAACTCAAAAGCAACATTTACATTGCTAATGTAACAATGAAAAACAACTCGCATACAACGCCTATTCGAATCATCATGTGTCAGCAACCGAAAGATTTTTCGGAAGAATTAGATCTTCACCATCATCATATCGACGACGCGCTGCGTATCCTCGATAAATATCTCGATACCGCATTTATCTATCAGAAATCGCCGGTATATATCATTCACGGGCATGGAACTGGTAAACTCCGAAAAGCTATTTGTGAATTTCTAGCACGGCACCCCCAGGTAGAATCATTCTCCTCCGCGCCACCGAATAAATGGGGCGATGCGGCTACAAAAGTTATTCTACATTCAATAGAGTAAGATAGCGATATCATGTGGCCTTTATCTTTTTTTGAATCAAGTGCATCTTTAATCCCCGAGGTAGATAGTCCGACTTCTTGGGATGGACTCATCCTTTATGCAATAATGCTCCTAGTTTATCTTGGTTTTCTCTATTGGCTAAACAAGAAATTTGGATTATTAAGAAAAGGGATAATTATTGCTGGATTAATCTGGCTAGGAATTTATATTCTTGGGGTTGGTATCGGCTCTCGGGGATATATGCTTATCAATATGTTAGCTGTCTCTTATTAGGTCTTTTTATTTATATCATTATAATCATTTCTAGCAAACGTTTCGCAAAATTAGATATTGCTCTATCGAAAAAATTATATCTTTCTGGAATCGCAATAGCGATTATGCTGTTAATCGTGTTTACTGGTTACGCTTATATCTGCGCTTATGCCTACTTCTTACCAGCGTCATATCCAGCTGAACAACGAGACCAGCTTCGGATGATACGGCGGATTATCGAAATCGAACCCAATGGCCATAATTGGGATGAAGCTAAATTGATACCGTTATCAGAAGCGCATTTACATTGGCAGGGGAAAGAGCTTATTCCCGATTCTATTCGGCAACAATCGGAATTTCGGGGATATAAATATCTAATGCAGCTAAATCAACCGAAACAGAAACTTTATACGCTTGATGTTATTCCGATTCAATATCAAAAAGGAATGCCGTCGTATCATGCTTATTGCGTCAATCC
>JAOAEQ010000041.1 GCA_026416715.1 bacterium | reverse complement strand
AGATTACGGTAAGTATCGGGATAGCAGTATATCCTGACCACGGAACCAACCCACAGGATTTATTAAAAAAATCTGACCAAGCGCTTTATGCGGCGAAAGAAGCAGGGCGGAACCGAGTTTGCATCGCAGAATTCAATCACCAGAAAGAACCGACTGAAAATACCAAGAAGAAAGTTGATAAACCAGAAGGTATCCCCGACAAGGACAAGCTGGGATAACGATACTATCCGCTTGCCCGCAAAGTCCGAACTTCGGATTTTGCTTATTTCTAACCAGCATACCAACCAGCTATTTCTTGCCTATAGCAACCCATGCTGGTTGATGTTCCAGTTGGATGGTTCAATTATTTCAACCTATTCGCCGGATAATAATCTCCATGCCCGGGAACGATAATCGCCCCGCGATTTTGCGATTGTAATCGGGCGTTAAATTTCTGGACGAACGATTTCAGCATATCCATTTCCTGTTTAAACTTTCGGCTATCCGCGTTGGTGCTTGTCATCATAAACTTCGGATAATTCAGGTTCGTTCGATCTTCTGGACTCAAACTTTCGATCAATAAAAGATAATCGCCGGTGAAAACTAAACCGGACTCTTCACTAATGAAAAAAACGTTCCCAGGAATATGTCCGCCGGTACTTTCGATAATGGTATACGTCTGCCCGGCAAGTTCGAACGTATCAATAACGCTGAATCCGTCTTCTTTACCAATTTCAGTCGTGTTATATTCATACCACGTTTTCGGAACACGGAACTGTGTAAACTCGTTAACTAAAATCGTAAAATAATGGTTTAAATCGAGTAGCCGTGAATCGCTTCCCCAAGCGCGATTCTCATGTTCGATTATTCCGCGCGATGCCGGATGTAGATATACCTTCGTACCGAACTCGTCTGCGAAATATCCGCTTAACCCAGCATGGTCTGCATCGGTATGACTTAAATATATCCGGCTGATTCGGCTCGGGTCGAGTCCGTTCTCGGTGAGCATCCTTTTCACATCAGAATAATACACGCCATACGCACCGTCAATCATAACGAGTTCAGGTTCGCTTTCCAGCAGATAGATATTCCCGCCAGTCGGTAGCCGAAACGCATGGAAGGTAACGTTTCCGAACGGCAATGACGGCAGGCGCCGATACGAAAAATTCTGCCCGGTTTTACTTAACGAAACTGAAGCGAACGCTAAAATGTTGGTAAACACTTCTCCGGCTTCTAGATGTTTTCCTGCTTCCTGACTGAATTTGACCAGCATCTCTGACATTCGCGACGATGATTCGACCAGTTTTTTAAGTCGGTTAATATCATCGGTATGCAAGGTTTTCTTGAGTCGGAAGAAGAACCGTTCAACCAGGTTTAATCCGATAATATCTTCAACTTCTTTCTGTTCTGCGCCTTTATACCGCAAACTGTAATGATACCCTTGTTCGTTCATATCCTTCAGGAGTCGGTCGATTTCGCCGGAATCTTGAGTCACGAGCGAGATATCCGCTGTCGTTTCAGAAATATCCTCGTTATATGCCATATAGATAACATTTGCGGAATGGTCACGAAGTAACGTAGCGAATTTACCTAACGTTCCCGGTTTATTTTCGAGTTGAATTACGATATGCAGGATACTAGCGGTATCCAAGACACCGAGTTCAAGATGGGGATGCCGCATCAGGTCGTGATCAAAAAGATTTTGGCTAGCGAGTTCTTGCTGGACTTTATGTAATGCATCGATACTCTCGCTGCGAACTTCGAGCAGAACTCGGTTCGGATGTTCTGACCGGTTATAATAGAAATAGATAATATTGATTCCGAACTTCGCAAAAATACTCGCTAACGCTGCTAACGACCCCGGTCGATCAGCGAGAAACACCGTTATTTTACCGAGATAATCCGGTTCATTCGATTCAGCTTTATAAATCCGAAAATATTTATCTGGCATAATGAAAAGCAGATTACAACCATACTTAGCATCGCTGGAAAATAAGAATTATTTATTAATCATTTTCGCATGATACGACTTAAATCGCAACTTTATATTGCAAATGTTTTTAATACCCATGATGGTTCTGGGCTAAAGCCCGGTTTGTTTTTTATAATTAGTACCTCCTATCTAAAGATAGGGGCTAGTCAAATTATGAATAGCCCTGAGATTCATCTCGGGAGATGGGATAATAAATAATGAATCGTCCCGATGTTTAAATCGGGGGAAAGATAGTAATAAATAATCGGGGTTCAACCCAAAACATAAGGCAGACAAACGATATCTCCACGATAAATCGAGGAGAACCCTGGGGTCAAGTCCAATAGAAAAAAATTAGAATTTTAGCGGTTAGAATTAGGATTATAAATTTGAAATTTAAAATGCTAAATATGAAATGAATATTTTAACTCCTAGTTGGCTAAAATCGAGAAACCTTATTCTCCAATCCTAGGTGGTTGGTATTCTTCTTCCGGTTTCACATAATAGGTATACGGACTATTCCAGCTTTTCATAAAGATTTGATGGAGCAGTTCCGAAATCCGTTCACTCTCAATAATCACCCCGAGATTTCGCGAATCATAGAAATATCCTTTCTCCCAGTTACTGGTTCCGAGCCAGCTTCTACGCGAATCCGCAACCAGATATTTGCAATGTTCAACCCGAGCGTACGGAATAAACCCGCCGGAATATTGCGGGATCGTACTCAATTTAACCTCGATATTCGGAAGTACCGCTAGACTTTGCAAATAGAATATTTGCGGTTTCCGTTTCGACCAGTCGGAAACGACCAGTTTAACCTTAACCCCGCGCGCAGCCGCACGTCGTAACGCATTATCCAGTTCCGCATAGTAGCCATCTTTCGTCTTCGGATTGTAGGTTAGCACCTGCAGAACAAGTTCTTGGTTCGCTGAATCAATTAACTCGATGAGTTTCGGTTCATCCCAGAGCGATTCATCGGGAATCCAGCCGGTCGGACTATAGACCGGCACAAAGCTTACTTTCTGATGTTCTGGTTCCGTTAGGATTATCGGCACTGAATACTGTTTTTTAATGAGAACATCGTTCAACAGTCGCGCATCATTTTTTTCCGCAAGGTTCCAATCCAGTTCGAATACATCACCGAAAATCTTTGCGCAGTCCGCGTTATCGATTCGCAACCCAAGTTCGTGGATATGACTCAACGCTCGCCAATCGAAATTCTGGCTTCCAACGAACACCTGCTTTTTATCAACAATGAAATATTTCGCATGCTGAACCCCGCCAGCTAGTTTCCCAAAATCAATCAATCGCACCGAAATATTTTTCGCTTGTTTCAATCGGTCTAGCGTTTCTGGATAGGTTTTATAAAATTTCATCTCTGCAATAATTCGAACCTGAACCCCGCGCCGCCCAGCGGAAATGATTGCTTGAATTATCGGTTCTAGCGATTCGTTCGGTTCGTTGGAGATATAGAATTGTTCAATATCCAGCGTTTTCTTTGCCCCGTTTATCATTTCCAGCCAGACTTCTGCGGTATTCCGAATATTCGGATTATCTAGAACGGTCTCTATCGGAACACTTTCAACCAGCTCGAAATCGGGATACCCACCGCCTTGCACCAAGCTATAAACACTTGGTACCAAAACACTTAATATGATTACATATACCAACCAGCGATATTGCCGTTTCATAAATCTACCCTCAATTCATTCCATTTTCGAGTATGATTTTCTCAATTAACCAAGATGTTTGACTATACGATTGTACCATTTATACGGGTCAAAAGCAACCGAATTTCTGCTCTGGAGTATCAGTGGTGTTGCTACGAACGAGATAATATCTCGTTCGTAGTAACACCGTGGTCGGGTCGCAGGGGAAAAAATGATAAAACGTGTAATCCGCAGGTATCAAGGTCGGTGCTATTCATGGTAGAATACCTTACAGTTAGAGGAGAACTCCTATGCGTGATATCCAGAATGAAACTGATAAACGGAAACTTAAAATCGACCGGGTCGGCGTTAAAGATATCCGATATCCGATCATTGTTATGGATAAACGGAAAGAGCAGCAGAGTACCGTTGCGTCAATCAATATGTATGTGAATCTGCCGCATCATTTTCGTGGAACCCATATGAGCCGATTTATTGAAGTGTTAAATCGGCATCATGGTGCGGTAAGTTTAGCGAACCTGCATGCGATTCTGGAAGAAATCAAACGAGCGCTTCGTGCGGATTCGGCGTATATCGAGATTGCGTTTCCCTATTTTATTGAGAAACGCGCGCCGGTATCGAAATCGAAATCGCTGATGGATTATCTCTGCCGGTTTATTGCTTCCCATGATGACCGGATGCATCTTATGCTTGAAGTGAATGTTCCGGTAACCAGTTTATGTCCCTGTTCGAAATCATTAGCGAAACAGAGCGCGCATAACCAGCGCAGTATGGTTACGGTACGGATTGATTCAAAAAAACTGATTTGGATAGAAGATATCGTTGCGCTGGTTGAACAATGCGCTTCTGCGCAGGTCTATGCGCTATTGAAACGCGAAGATGAACGGTTTTTAACCGAGCAGGCGTATGCGCATCCGGCGTTTGTTGAAGATATTGTTCGGTCGGTAGCGGAACGATTATTGAAATTAGCAAAGCGCAAGCAGATACGGTTTTTTTCCGTTGAATCCGAAAATTTCGAAAGTATCCATAACCATAATGCGTATGCGAAAATCGAATGGCGAAGAAACAGCTGATTCGGTGAATAGTTGACTATGCGCCGATATCTTTTTTAGTGTTTTAACCCCAAGAAAATCAGGTGGATAAAAAATCTTTTGTATTTTTTTACGAACTGGATAAACCTTTTGTCTTGTTCGTTCGTATATATAGGTTGAAAGATTCGACAGCGTGAACGGAATAAAAACTTGACAATAGCGTGTAATTGCGCTATGATTGTAGCTTGAACAAGGGGGAGTAAAAACCTATGGCTTCGCCAATTTCAATCAAATCCGCTTACTTGCTTGCCGGTGTTGTTCTATTCACTTATTTTGCTATCGGCGCGTTCGCTACCGATCAGATAACGATTAAAGAAGAGAAAGTATATTTCGGGAATCCGAAAAATTACACCAGCCCAGCCCAACTTGAACTCGCAAAAGTTCTTGATGCGACCAGAGAATACCAGCGGATTAAAAAAGAAAAAATGAAATCCGATAATCCGTTATATTGGATATTACTCCAGCGGGCGAACGAGAAAGTCTATACTGCGATAAAAAAAGTTGCGGAAGAGAAGAAATACGATTTAGTCGGTGAACTCGGATATATTACCGGCACAACCGACCCGATACCGGATATAACCAAATCGGTTATCGACGCGCTTGACCAGAAATAACGAACAACGGTTAGACGAAAAAAAACCGAAACATGATGTAATCCCTGCAATAAATCAATATCCATTGATTTCTATCGTTTTCCCAACGTTTGATGTTTAGGTTGTTTCCGTATGCGAAAAACTTTTTTATTCTTATCGCTTATTTTCCTTTTACTTTTTTCGTTCAGTTCGTATGCGGTGTTACCGCAGCAGGTGATGATTGAAGTTAAAGTGGTTGAAATCAACTATGATGCTGCGGTAAGCAGCGGTATCTCTTGGGGATTAAAATCCAATAATGACCTGCTCCAGACGATAAACAGTATCACGGCGAATTTCCCGCGAATGGATACTTCCGCTGGTGGAATCAGTATAACCTTCGGTGCATTAAGCACCTGGAGTTTCGAATACGGAAATATTCAAGGTACCTTACAGGCGCTAGAGAAAAAAGGAAAAGCGGATTTACTATCGAGTCCGCGAATCGTTACGCTTGATGGCGTTGAAGCGAAAATCCTGACCGGTGAAGAAGAACCGGTACCGGTAGTTAAAATTGTCGGGAGTACAGAGTTAGTAACCACGGAATATAAGAAAATCGGGGTTGAACTGGTGGTAACGCCGACGATTCAGGAGCAAGATTTTGTTCTGCTGAACGTGAAACCGAAAGTCAGTTCACGAACCGGTACCCGATTAATGCCGGTTGGCGGAAGCCAAGCGGAACTGCCGGTATTTTCGACTCGGGAAGCCGCAACGCAAGTTCTGGTTAAAGACGGTGAAACCTTTATGCTCGGCGGATTATATAAAACCTTAAGCACAAACGATCGCGCTGGAATTCCGGTATTATCCCATATACCGTTTTTCGGACCGATATTATTTGGCAGTAGAAATATCCAGAATACGAAAACTGAAATTGTGATTTTTATTACTCCGCATATTATCCGACCACACGAACGAATGTTAATCCCACCGAACCTAATGCCGCCAACTCCGCCTGCGGTAGAACCGCTACCGCCATCCGGATAGATAAATAGAGACCACAATGTTTCATCTGGCAAACTTTAATATCTTTTTAGCAAATGATTCTTCATATTCAGCATCGACCCTTCAATGTGGTTTCATAATCCAAATTTGCTCGAATATGATTTTTTCCTCTGAATATCTTTTTGAGAATTTGCAAAAATGTATTGACATCTACTATAGGATATGATATGATAGTCGCATCTGCAGTTAAACCTCGTTTCGGGCGGATAGGATGACGAGAGAATCTCGTGCAACCGGAACGGTTCATTAAATACAAACAGATTGAACCAACTGGTTCAGTTAATTATTTAAATTTTGTATTTCGATAAAAATAGAATGTTTTAACGAACAACAACGTTATACTCTTTAGAAAAATATAACTATTGAAAAATCAATTGTTTGTATATTATACAATAATTTATTGAATAAATAAATATCTAAATAAAAAAACAGCCTAGAGTAGCGCTAAACGTAACGCAAATAAAATCAATGTTCTATAAATTCTGTTACGAAATTGTACTACAAAATGTTGTCTTTGAGAGGGGGGTCCGCGCAAACCGTGTTATAACCATAGAAAAATCAATATCGTAGAACCCCCGCTGTGGAAATGATTGACCCGCTTAGAAGGGGATTGTGACCCCGTGATATATTTCCTAGTTTCAACGCTTTCCCATTCAGTGGAAATGATTGACCCGCTTAGAAGGGGATTGTGACTATTGTGTTATGT
>JAOAEQ010000040.1 GCA_026416715.1 bacterium | reverse complement strand
AAATTAAAATGCACACGTTAAACAATAGGGTAGCATATACGTTCTTTTGTTGTCAATATTTCATCAGTGTTATTAGTGTTAAAAATAAAACGACTACTTTACTTACCTATCTATCGCTTCTAAGGGATTGAAATATAGACAGATTAGATGACTTATTTGCTTATACAAAATAAAATTACTCGTCGAAATGAAATTTATTTACTATAAAAACTGCATATAAGCTAGAATAGTTTTGAATATAATATTCATCATTTTCATTGACCGAAGGCTGAATCTATGCTAAATTTAAGAAGTAGCGATACTCCGGAATTAGGAAAATATGTTTTTTTACCGTAACCTTTTCCTATACTGCGAGTAAATCTCACTAATGGGATACACTTATGAATCTTCCAATTCGGTTACAACAAAGTTGTCGTGCAAAAGGAAATACCGTCGCAATCAACTATGAATCTGAGCAATTGACCTATACACAGCTCTGGTTGCGGATTCTCGGGGTTGCGAAAGAACTGCGTCAGCTCGGGATAAAACCGCAGGAACGAATCGCGTTATTAATGGAAAATAGCGCCGAGTTTATTATCAGCTATTTCGCAATTCTAGCAACCGGTGCGACGGTAGTTCCGATAGAAACAATGGCGGTTCCGCGAGAAATCTTGTTTGTTCTCCAGAATGCAAATATATCTCGATTGATAACCTCTTCTTTATTCCAGCAAATCGCTGATACGATAAAAACGCAGATACCAAATCTAGTTATTATTTCTCCGAGTAAATCTATTGCCACTGAACAAGAATATCTTGTCCCGGAAATAGATGAAACTGACGTAGCGGTAATAATCTATACCTCCGGAACAACCGGCAACCCGAAAGGAGCGCAGTTAACACATCGGAATCTGCTCGCGAATACCGAATCATGTATCCAGGTTATTCAAAGCACTGAAAATGATAAGTTTCTCTGTATTCTGCCGTTATTCCATTCGTTTGCCGCAACGGTATGTATGTTAACACCTTTATTGTCTGGTGCAACAGTTGTCCCGATGAAAGTATTCCGACCGGACTTAGCTCTTAAACTAATGGAAAAAGAGAAAATAACCGTATTAGCGGCGGTGCCGTCAATGTATCTAGCACTCGCGAAAGCGGAACCGAACACTGCGTTCGATTTATCCAGAATAAAATATTGTATTTCCGGTGGCGCTGGGCTGCCCTTAAAAGTTATGGAATTATTTGAATCACGGTTTAAGATTCCGATTTATGAAGGATATGGTTTATCAGAAGCTTCACCGGTAGTCTCACTGAATCCGCTGGGAGGGAAACGTAAACCTGGCTCAATCGGGCTGCCGATACCGGGAGTAAAAATGCGCGTGGTTGATGATAACCTGAACGATAAACCGATTCGCGAAATAGGCGAAATTGCGGTGCAAGGAGATAATGTTATGCTGGGTTATCTCGGGTTACCAGAAATAACCGAACAAACGATTCGGAATAATTGGTTATTAACCGGCGATTTGGGATATCAAGATGAAGATGGTTATTTTTATATTGTTGACCGGAAGAAAGAAATGATTCTAGTTCGCGGATTAAACGTTTATCCGCGGGAAGTAGAAAATGTGCTCTATTCTCATCCGGAAGTGTTAGAAGCTGCGGTTATCCCAGTTCAAGATGAACGGAGTGGCGAAGTACCAAAAGCGGTAGTCGTTTTGAAAACACCGGGGGCAGTTTCCGAATCGGATTTAATTGCGTTTTGTCGGGATAAACTATCTGCGTATAAAGTTCCGAAATATATCGAATTCCGCGAAAGTTTGCCAAAAACTAGTAGTGGAAAGATTCTGAAAAGAGCGTTAGTGTAAATCGTTCAAATCAATGGTACCATTTGCAGATATTCACACTCTGATATTTGGATTTTCCAAACATGAATATACTGATCGTTAACGTAGGAAGTACTTCCTTAAAATATAAAGTATATACATTTCCCGAAGAAATTATACTTGCGCAAGGAAAACTCGAACGTATCGGAAGCCCAGATGCTATCGTTTCACATACGACTACAGGGAAAAACGCTTATCGCAATGTTGAACCAATTCAAGATTATACTACTGCAATTCAACTTGCAATTCGGTTATTAACCGATAACCAGTTCGGCGCAATAGCTGATGTTACAGAGATATCGGCTATCGGCTTTAAAACGGTTATCGCTCAAGGG
Organism: bacterium; assembly: GCA_026416715.1. Classification (NCBI taxonomy): domain Bacteria; species bacterium. The sequence goes on along the minus strand of JAOAEQ010000040.1, from coordinate 6,232 downwards.
ATTACCGGTTGCGTTATCCTAGATGAAACCGTCCTAGCCGCTATGGAAGAGTTTGCCGCAGTAGCACCGAGTCACAATCCCCCGTATATTAATGCGATTAGAAGTTTTAAAAATATTTGTCCGGAAACACCGTTACTCGGTCTGTTCGAACCGTCATTTCACCGAGATATCCCGACGTATGCATATCAGCTTGGAATACCGCTCCATTTAGCAGAAAAATATGGAATTCGGAAATATGGATTTCACGGTGCTTCGCATCGGTATATTGCTGAACGAGTTACGCAACTGCTCGGTTCTAAATATCGACTTATCTCATGTCATCTTGGTGGCAGTTCATCGCTCTGCGCAATTAGAGATGGAATATCAATTGATACATCAATGAGTTTCTCACCACAATCGGGAATTATTCATGCGAATCGCATCGGCGACCTTGACCCCTTTGCAGTCTTATATCTGATGGATAAAGAGAACTTAACTACCAACCAGATTCGAACTATCTTATGTAAGGAGAGTGGTTTATCTGGTATCTCCGGAATTAAAGGCGGCGATATGCGAGATATTGAATCCGCAGCAAAACAAGGGAATACGCGCGCGATAACTGCAATTGATACTTTTGCATATAGTGTGCAGAAATATATCGGGCAATATCTGGTTGCATTAGAAGGGATAGATATACTTGTTTTTACGGGTGGAATTGGCGAACATTCAGCGTTGCTTCGCGAAAAAATATGTCATAAATTATCGTTTTTAGGTATCAAACTGGATATATCGAAGAATCGGAGTGTTGTAGGAGAGAAACCAATCCACACAGAAGATTCAATTGTTCAACTCTGGGTTATCCCGACAAATGAAGAGTTGATTGTTGCTCGGGCAGTGAAAGATACGATTACGCGTCAAGACAGCGTCTAAAAACACCGATACTCCCATACTCCCATACTTTTCTAAATGAAGTACCATTACAAGCGAACCTATAAGATTCTAACTGCTCAAGAACAGGTTATCCAATATTTTGCTGATTACCTGAGCGGTTTGAATGTAAAAATTATCGAACAAACTGAAACTTCGCTCCGATTCAAATATACCGGTAGTTTCCTCAAAGCAACCCATCCTATCGCCTGGGTTTCTGACGGATATATTACAATCAGTCCGGCATCGGAAACTCCCGAGCGAAGAGTACTAAATATTTCCATTCAATTTAATATCAAAAATATTCAACGGTTTCTGATTCTATTTCCAATCATTCTTTGCGGTGCATTAACCCTGCTCGCGTATAGTATCCTTGGTTCATCCATTACCGAGATTATCCGCGCATTAGGTACATTGTATCTTCTCGTTATGTTATCAATGCTGCTTGGATATATCTTTGTTAAACAGATTATGTTCCAATTTTTTCAATCACTCTGTAATTCGCTTTCTCTCTCAAAATAAGTTGCACTTTCCAGCTATTCTTAGGTATACTGAATTAACAAAACGGGTTTTCTTATTCTTATGGATAACGAATCGTTAGAAATTTTGGATTTATTAATTCAAATTGAACGAGAAATGGCGCGATTATATTTTGATTTTGCTATGCTCTTCCAACTAGACCCAGACCAGCATTCATTCTGGCAGAATATCGCTATGGAAGAAATCGACCATGCTTCATTTCTCGAAAGCCAGAATCAGATTATTTCGGCAATTGCTGAATTGAAGTTTGTCCAGTTTATTAACCGTGATAAACTCAACAAGACGTTACAGGAAATCCGCACAACTCGGTCACGATTGAATGATGCACCTTACACGCATCAGCAAGCAATTGAACTCGCATTAACGCTGGAAGTTGGATATAACGAACATTTGTTACGTCATTCACTCAAAATTGAAATCCCGGAATTACGGAATATTTTACAAACCTTGGAAACGATGAATGAAAAACATATCCAGCTGCTATCAAAATATAAGCTGGAACATAAATCTTAAACGAAGGAGATAATTAGGTATGATACAACCGACTAAAGAAGTGCTTGATGCATTACATTTTGCGTTGAAACTCGAATTGGATAGTGCCGCGTTCTATCAAGAAACAGCGAAAAAAGCAACGAATCCGTTAGGAAAAGCAACCTTCAAATCGCTGATCAAAGAAGAACTTGGACATATTGATATGGTAAAAAAAGCGTATGTTACTTTTACCGAAGCGAAAAACTGGAAGGAAGTTAAAAAGCTTCTGCCTAAGAAATATGATAAAACGAAACAGACAATTTTCCAGATTAAAAAAGCAGAACTAACCAGAAAACTTGATTTGAATTCAGACGATTTGCAAGCGTTACAAACTGCGATGGAAATTGAACGTGAAGGGTATACATTTTATGCAAAGGCTGAACAGGATACCCTTGACCCAATCGGGAAAAAATTCTACGCTTTCCTGAAAGAAGAAGAGAATCGGCATTGGGAATTATTAGAAAATACCTATGAGTATTTAAAAGATCCGGCACTTTGGTTTGCTAAAGAAGAAAAACATAGTTACGATGGCGGATAAAGATGCTATCGGCAAAATGATTAGTATCAAAGCTCTTTCGAATCCTTTGCCCCTACTTTAGTCTTGGGGAGATAAGGTTTTCGCCTTAATCATCGTTCAAACCTTAAGGGCTATTAACCTCGAAGTCAAGCATAGTCGAAATTATTCTGGATAGGTAACACTTTTTTTTTTGCGCATAAGTACACTCAAATATTAATAACAACAAAAGGAATAATACCGTGCAAAAATCGTTTTTAGATGCGTTAGAAGAAGGAGTTCTGGTTTGCGATGGAGCGATGGGAACAATGCTCTATGCTAAAGGGATTTATATTAATCGGAACTTCGATGAACTGAATTTATCAGCGCCAGAGTTAGTCCAACGTATCCATCGTGACTATCTTGATGCCGGCGCCGAGATACTTGAAACTAATACATTCGGCGCAAATCGTTACAAACTTGCTGCGTTCGGTTTAGAACATAAAGTCGCTGAAATCAATCAGGCAGGCGTAAAATTAGCCAAAGAGATTGCGGGTGATACAGCGTTTGTTGCTGGATCAGTCGGTCCGTTAGGGAAATTTGTTGAACCACGGGGTCCCATCTCGATTCAGGAAGCAAAATCTGCGTTTCAAGAGCAGATTACGGCGTTAGCGCAATCTGGTGCGGATATTATTATTCTTGAAACATTTGCTGATTTATTCGAAATAAAACTTGCAGTGCTATCGGCAAAAGAAGTTTGTTCACTGCCGATAATCGCGCAAATGGCATTTACTGAAGAAGGAGTTACTGCCGCAGGTTTTTCGCCGGAAGAAGTAGTTACGGAACTTGAATCGCTCGCAGTAGCGGTAGTAGGGGTAAATTGCAGTGCTGGCCCGCAACCGGTTCTCGACGTCATCGAACGAATGGCGAAAGTCCGACGAGGGAAACTATCCGCACAACCGAATGCGGGTCAACCGCAAATGATTGATGGACGGTTTCTCTATCTAGCGTCGCCGGAATATTTAGCGGAATACGCACGACGATATGTTACGCTTGGCGTTAGCATAGTTGGCGGATGTTGTGGAACCACCCCAGACCATATCCGCGCTGTTAAAGCGATGGTGAAAATGCTCCATCCGCCGAAAGCAAAACCGATTCCGATAACCGCAACGCCGATTGCGGAAGCGGCAAAACCAGTGGTTATCCCAGCAAAACCGGAGGAAAAATCAGCGTTCGGTAAGAAACTCGGGAAGAAATTTGTTATCAGTGTTGAACTTGACCCACCCCGAGGAACCGACCCGAAAAAGGTTATTGACGGAGCGAACGCGCTATATCAAGCTGGAATAGATGCGATTAATGTTGCGGATAGTCCACGTGCGATGGCACGAATGAATCCAATATCACTATGTCGCTTAATCCAAGAGCAAGTCGGGATTGAAACGATTGTGCATGTTACAACTCGCGATAGGAATCTGCTTGGTTTACAATCTGATTTAATCGGCGCTTTTGCGCTTGGTCTCCATAACATCCTAGCGGTAACTGGTGACCCGCCTAAACTCGGCGATTATCCGAACGCAACTGCAGTGTATGATGTTGATTCAATCGGACTAGTTCAAATCATTCGACTCTTGAACCAAGGGCAGGATTTAGCAGGAAATAACATTATCCCTGCGACCAAGTTTCTGATTGGAGTTGGCGCTAATCCTGGTGCGCCGGATTTGGAAAAAGAAATTGAACGATTTGAAAAGAAAGTTAACGCCGGAGCAGAATTTGCGTTAACGCAACCGGTATATGAAATCAAAATGTTTGAAAATTTCCTGAAACGAATTGACCATCTTAAGATACCGATTCTAGTCGGTATTCTTCCACTTCGGAGTTATAAACATGCAGAATTCCTGCATAATGAGGTGCCAGGAATGAGTATTCCTGATAAGATTAGAGAACGGATTCGACTCGCAGGAGATAATGCACCGAATGAAGGTATCAAAATTGCGCAAGAAGCGTTACTTGAAGCGAAATCTATGGTCGCTGGCGCTTATCTCATGCCACCGTTTAATAAATACGAAATCGCTTTAGAAGTACTGCAGGTTTTATAGCATCGTAGATTTGAACGTGATTTCTCCCACTACCAATTCGTGCGAGTATCTATTGTTTCTTAGCAAAATTCTGTAATTCTCTAAAGATTCAGCTATGCTACGCCGAGGGTTTCAACAGTTGTATGGTGAAAGTAATCTATTTTCTCGGTTTCGGAAAGTATCTCGGGTAGCTAGGAATGATTAGCTAACTATTTTATTTTTTATTCTCTGATTGTTCATAGCAAAACTACCAGCTTGCGCAAATCAGGTCATTTATTCTTTCAAATTCTTCTCGCGAGATTCTGTTATATTCATTATCTAGCTCTCTTCTACCCGCTGCTTTTTTCTCATTATAATGTTCGTTTACAATGAAAATTTAATTATCTCCTATACAACTTCTTTTCGTAATCTTTCAACAATAATTTGAATAGTTTTCCGTGATTAGGATATCTCAGATGAAGAAGTTCATGAATTATTATTTTATACCGCACTTCTTTTGATTCTTCTAAAATCCCTGTGCTGAATGTTAGTCTACCTTTGCTTGAACAACTGGCAAGTTTTCTCTTCATTTTTCTGATATGGATTACTTTGGGAAGTAGCCCTATTTCCTTTGCAATTGTTTTTACTTCATTCTTAAATACTTCAGGTGAAATCATCATTAGCTTATCCCTTTGAGTTTTTTTATCATATCTTCTATTATTTGGCTTAACATTTCTAAATTTTTAAACCCTTCCTTCATTATCAAGGCATAAAATTCTTGCCTTACCTCCTTCTCTTGTGTTTCGCTTGTTTTCCAATAGGGATACCTCGCAAACACTGTTTTTATTTCATTCGCAAGTTCTTCTGGTTTAGGAATGGATTTCTGTTTTAATATCCAATACACTGTAAATACTTCAGGAGACATTCCTTTTTTACCCTGTTCTTCCTGGGCAGAGTGTATCTCCACTATAAGTTTCTTCAATTCTTCTAATGTCTCCTCGGTAGTCTTCTGTCTTTCTTTATACATTTTTAAGATTACTTCTGCCTTTTCTGCTATTGATATAAGATAGGGTGAGGTTTTTCCTTTACTATTCAAGACATACTCAATGCTTTTTATAATATTAAATATTTTCTCTGTATCAGACACTCTACTCTTCTCAATAAGTGATAGAGTATTTTCGTTTATCTCATATATTTCCAGAGCAGGTTTTATGACTCCTACTTTGGTATGGTCAGCTATGAGTGTAGCAGTTTTCCTTGCAAAATCTCTATTCAGAGGGATTTTGGTCTCATACGCTTCCCTGAGAATTCTATACATTCTTGCTAAAGTCTCAAAATCATCTAGATATTCTCGCAAAAAAGCATCCGGTGAAAGTATCTCGTATAAGTCCTGTAGTTCACGGAAGAAGAGGTAATAATCCTGTCTTTTACTTTCCTCAATAAAAAACTCTAAAACTTTCTCCACTGCCTTATCAGCTGTTAAGCCTTTTATCAGACTCAAATAGTTATCTCTTGCCTGTTGCATTTTTTCGGCAAACGCATGTTTCAACGCTGCAATATCTTGTATCACGCCTGCAATATCAACTGAATCGAACGACAGGGCTTTCTCAAGCTTGTCAAAAATTCCGACAAAATCAAGAACAAAACCGCAGGGTTTCTTTCTTCCTTCTTCATCCTCGTAAGGTCTATTCACTCGTGCAATAGCCTG
>JAOAEQ010000039.1 GCA_026416715.1 bacterium | reverse complement strand
GTATTAGCGCAACTTGATCCTAATGTGTTAAGAAACATTAAACGCAATCAACGGAGCCCCGAATCACCAATTTCGGTTAGTAAACCAACTCCGCCCCAAGGTCTGTTTTGTGTAACTAATACCGCAAATTGGGTAGTAAAAAATGGAAAACGGATTAATCTATTTTCCTATGAAGCAATTGATGGTATCTCCAATTATACCACTTGGAAGACAGTCGAAAAAGAATCCGGGAAATATACTTGGATTGGGCTTGATCGGATGTTAAATGAAGCAGCTCAATCAAATAAAAAGTTGGGGTATCATATTCTTGCAGGAACCCATGCACCGGACTGGGCATATCAAGCAGCGAATGTAACTTCGTTTGAATATACTAGCCCAACTAGAGACCGAAAAAAAGTCAAAACCTATTTACCTTGGATAGAGAAGAATGGGAGGCGTGAACTTAACAACGGGATGCTAGCAATTTGGTCTAAAACTATTAAGGCCTACGCCCAATATCTAAATCAACATCCAAATAAAAACCGCATTGCGTATATCGCTATCACCGGAGGACCGACTGGAAACGGATTAGAAATAATGTGGGCACAAGATAATTATTCCGAGTTTAGCACTTTATCTTGGGATGAAAACGCCTCCCAATTGTTCATCGAATATTGGAAACGATGTGTTGATATTTTTCTTGATGCTTTTCCCAATACCCCACTCGGGTTAGCGTTCACAGACTGGTTTGGGGTATCTGCATTAGAGAAAAGTAAAAGAAGTTATGTAGAGTCAAGTGCTATAGTAAATTGTGCGATCAAAACTGCCCAGGCAAAAGGAGGATTGGTTTTACCAATGGGATTATGGTTCGGTAAATTTAATCCATCTACAGTTGTTTCACATCCTTTAGTAAAACTACTTACCTCGTTTAATGTTCCATTTGGATTACAATGCGAGCTCAATACACCGTCAGCGGATTTCTTAGAAAAGCTGTTAGCTACCGCTGTAAGTTTAAATGCGTCTTGGATAGAATTATGGCATAATGATATTATTCGAGATGATTATCAAATGGTTTTGTTAAAGTATAGGACGCAACTTCGTCGATGAGAATCCTATTAGTCAACAAATTTTTCTATCCCAAAGGCGGCTCAGAAAAAGTCTTTTTTGAAACTGCGGAGCTTATGAAAAAAAATGGACATACGGTTCGTTTTTTTTCTATGGTTGCTCCGGAAAATCAACCATCATCCGAATCAGAATATTTCGTTTCAAATATTAATTTTAAACAATCAGGTGGAATATTCCAGCAATTTAAAACCGCAGGGAGAATTCTCTATTCCTTAGAAGCGAAAAAGAAAATCCAGATGCTAATCGATAAAGAAAAACCGGATTTAGCGCATCTCCATAATATTTATCATCAAATCTCCCCGTCGATTATAGATAGTTTGAAAAAGAATAATATTCCTATCATCATGACGTTGCATGATTATAAACTCACCTGTCCAATATATGTTTTATATCGGGATCAGCAGGTATGCGATGATTGCAAGAACGGAAAGTATTATAAAGTAGTATTGCATCGCTGTGTTAAGAACTCCCGAATAAAAAGTATTCTCACTATGGTGGAAATGTATCTTCATCATTCCATTCTGCATATTTATGAACAGGTAGATGTTTTTATTTCACCCAGTAGATTTCTGCTTAATAAAACGCACGAAATGGGATTTAAGGGAAGAATAGTATATCTACCGAATTTTATAGATGCTGCGGAATATACACCGGAATATCAACCGAAAGATAATACGTTGGTTTACTTTGGCCGGCTATCCGAAGAGAAGGGAGTATTAACGCTGCTTGATGCGGTTAAAGAATTAGATTGTACGCTTAAAATTATCGGTGAAGGACCACAACAGGAACGATTAGAACAAAAGGTTGAACAGGAACAGATAAAGAATGTAGTTTTCCTCGGATATAAGCGCGGGAGAGAGTTGCAGGATGAAATTCGTCATGCACTCGCGGTAGTTATTCCGTCAGAGTGGTATGAGAATAACCCGCGAACGATTATCGAATCGTTTGCACTCGGGAAACCGGTTATTGGCGCAAATATCGGTGGCATTCCGGAATTGGTTGTTGATGGACAGACCGGCTACTTATTCCAACCGGGAAATAGCCAGGATTTACGCCAGCAACTCATCCGAGCGGTTACCAACAAAAATAAACTGGTTGAAATGGGGAAACAAGCACGGCAGTTGGTTGAAACAGAATTAACTCCGGAAAAACATTATCAGCAATTAATGGAAGTATATCATGAGGTTTTACATCGGAAAGGGGACTGATGAGTCGGCTTCTCTTAACGAAAGAAAAAAGCCCTTCTGGTGTTACGAGAAAGGAGTGTAGATACTACTTTACTTGTTACTACAAAAGGGCTAACCTGAAACAAAACTTATACTGCTTGCTATATCCGCTGTTTTACAACAACTACCTTGCTGAAAGCGAAGCTAGATTTTTTTTACATTAGCGGCGGATAAACCTTTCGGTCCTTTGACCACTTCGAATTCAACCGCATCGCCTTCTGCGATACTTTTGAATCCGTCCATACTTATGGCGGAGTAATGCACAAAAACATCATCTCCGTTATCCTGCGAAATGAACCCAAAACCTTTACGGTCATTGAACCATTTCACTTTACCCTTAACGCGATCTGCCATACTAAAAAATATCCCCTCCTTTCTATTTGAAAATAAAAAAAGCAGATTCAAACAGTTAGAATAGCTGATACAAACTGATGAAACTTAATATGTTTTCTACCCGTTTGAATCTGCTTTTACCCTGTTTTGAACCATAAATATTATACTATACTAATTACTCATTTGTCAAATGAATTATCACTTTTTTCCGTATTTAGTTTATCTTCAATATAATCAACCTTCTATAAACCGATTAAATTTCAAGAAACAGTCGGGAAACGCCTGAACTTGCGGAAGTTAGATAGATTTCCGGTTTAATTTTCGTTGCTTTTTGATATTCAGCTTGAATATAGTCGATAAACCGCTCAACCACTTCTGAATGAACGATACTTACCGTGCATCCGCCAAATCCTGCTCCAGTCATTCTTGACCCGAAACATCCGTCAAACTGTTGCGCTAACGAAACCAGTATATCGAGTTCCGGGCAGCTAACCTCATAATCGTGTTTTAAACTTTTATGCGATTCGTTCATCAGCTGACCAAACGCGGGGATATTATTTTCCTGTAATACCTTAACTGCATCTAGAACTCGTTGGTTTTCAGAAATAACATGTCGCGCTCTTTTACGAACCAATTCCGGTAGATTATTTTGAACGTTGATAAAATCTGTCCAGCAAACATCGCGTAATGCGAGTATGTTCGGAAAATATGATTTCAATAACGATACTCCTTGTTTACACTGCTCCTGACGCAGATTATATTCCGAATTAATCAATCCGCGTTTAACTCCACTATCACAAATCACCACCCTGATGTTATTATTTGGGATGGGAATATATTCATAGTGCAATGTCCTGCAATCAATAAATAATGCAGTATGTTCTTTCGCGAGTCGAATAATAAACTGATCCATAATCCCACACTGCACCCCGACAAATTCATTTTCTGCTTGCTGACATAATTTGATCATATCGAGTGGAGCTAAAGTGCAACCTGATAACTCCTGAACAGTATATGCTATCGCTAGTTCAAGCGCAGCGGATGAACTTAATCCAGCACCAACCGGAATATCGCCATAAATCAACGCGTTGAACCCGTGATTAACCAGCCTGCGCGCGAATAACAGCGATAAAACTCCTTTCGGATAATTCACCCACGACGCCGGTGAGGTTGGCGAAATTGTTTCAAGCGTAAATTCTGCTGATTCAAGGTAATTCATTGAATAAAGGTTAACCTTATTATCTGACCGTGGTTGAGCGAGGATATATATAGCACGATCGATAGCTATCGGGAGGACGAACCCGTCATTATAATCTGTATGTTCCCCAATCAGATTAACCCGACCTGGTGAACGAATACAAATTAGGTTATCAAGACTACCGAACTGAACTTTAAATTGTGAAGTAAGCGTAGATAAATGCAATGTAATCGTCAATGTTCAATATCCAATATTCAAATGCAAACCGTTTGTCAACCGAGTTTGAAGTGAATAGTTGGAATTGAACGTTATCTCTTGCGGTCGTTTATCAACTTTTAGGTTCAGTATTACGCAATTCTGCAGCTTTCTCCTCCGCAGAACTATCATTGATAAAAGTTCCTGCACCGGATTCACACCCCGCTAAATATTTCAATTTGGTTGCACTCCGATACGGCGGATAAAACTCAATATGAAAATGATATTGTGGATATTCTAGCCCGCTCGATTTTTCTAGTGTTCCGTTTAAAATCTGTTGGCATTCTTGTTTCAGCGGTTCCCGATCTGTTGGACTCTGGTGGAGAACCATCATATAGGGAAATGAGAATCCGAATAAATTATCATATTTCTGTAAGATAATCTTGAGTATATTTGCCAAGTCGGTTATCTCCGGCTCTCCGAACTGAGCGATGGTTCCGAGATGCTGCTGACTAAAAATATGCAATTCATACGGCCAGCGGGCATAAAATGGTATCACTGCGAAAAAATTATTGTTTTGGAAAATAATCCGCCGTCTATCCTTTTTCTCCTCGTTAATAATATCGCAGAAAAGACAGCGGCCGGTTTTCGCATAATGTTCCTGCGCAGAATGCAGTTCTTTTTCGATTTTCGGTGGAATATAATTGAACGCATAAATCTGGCCATGCGGATGCGGCATAGTCACGCCAATCACTTCCCCTTTATTTTCGAATTCGAATACATAATGAATCTCTGGGCGCGCAGCAAGTTCGCAGAACCGATGTTTCCATAATCGAACGAGTTTGATGATATGCTCAACTGGCAATGCGGTTAATGTAGTATCATGTTCCGGCGTATAAAGAACCACATCGCAGACACCAATTGCAGGTGCAACTTTATATAACTCGGTACTTTCAACATCCATTTCCGGCGGTGGTACCGAAAATGTCGGAAAATCGTTTGGATAGATATAGACATCGTAGGTATCCGGTACCCGTCCCGAGCCCGGACAGAATGGACACCAATCATTTGGCATCTGCGGCCGTTCCATTCGATGCGTAGCGGTTACAACCCATTCTTGCAAAACTGGATTCCAGCGAAGCTCTGACATTGAATTACTCCAATCCGTATGTTAACAAATAAATTATGAAAAAAAGAATACGTTGACTGTATATTATATCATACGGTTAAAGTTAACTTTTAAAATAAGCAATTATAGCTATTACCTATTAATGTACAAAGGTTAATCTGAAAACCATTATTGGTCGAAAAATTCTATTGTTTTTTAAAAATACATTAATTTTAACTATTGCACAACTTAAGCGTATAGTTCTATACTAGATTAATCATTATACTGTGAAAAAACCTATAAACCTAAATAAGTATGTCGCATCAACATCAAGCAGTAAGTAAAGATAAAAATTTACAAGAACTAATTCTCCAAGAGAAAGCTAAAGGAATTCCAGACATTGAAATTGGTAAGAAATACGGTGTTACCTTTAGATATATTGAACGACTTATCACTAAAACTCATGGTTTAAATATAAGTGCACTGAATTATGCCAAAAAGATAAAAAATCTTCAACCGAAAAATTTTATACCAGAACAAACTACCGTCTGGAGTTTTAAACAACGAGGGAATTGGGCATCCCATAGCGGAGAATACCGCGGAAACTGGTCTCCCTATATTCCCAGGAATGTTATCCTTCGGTATTCTAATCCTGGTGACTTAGTATTGGACTATTTTTGTGGAGCAGGAACCACTGCGGTTGAATGTAAACTTCTAGGTAGAAGATGTAGAGCGATTGATATAAATGAAAAAGCTATAGATTTAGCGAGAAAAAACATTAATTTTGATATTCTTTTTCATTCCTATTCCAATAAAGAAATTGCCTCCAAAATCTATGAACCGGAACTTATTGTTGGAGATGCAAGAGATTTATCGTTTATTGAGGATAATTCGATAGATTTAATTTGTTCACACCCACCTTATGCAAATATTATTCACTATACGGATTCAAAGGAAAATGATTTATCATTCCTTCATATAGATGAATTCCTTCGGGAAATGGCAAAAGTTGCTGCTGAAAGTTACCGAGTACTTAAACACGGAAAGCAATGTGCAATATTAATTGGTGATACGCGCAGAAAAAAATATGTTATTCCGTTAGGTTTCGCTCTTATAGATGTTTATTTAACCGCCGGTTTCAAGCTTCGAGAGTTGATAATTAAGAGACAGCATAATTGCAAGACCACCGGATTTTGGTATGCTAATAGTATAAAATATAATTTTTTACTTCTTGCACATGAATATTTACCAATTTTTGAAAAACCCAAACACACTGTATTTCCAATTACGGAAAATAAAATTGTAGCTAATAGCCTATCTTATACCACAATAACAGAATTGCCACTTAAAGAGAAATTAGTTGTAGCGGAAACTACAACAGCGTGGGTTCTTCCCAATGACGATTTTGAATCAAGCTTGAACAGAAATGTTATAGACAGATATGCAAAAAATAAAAAATATTCGGTTCTTGTTTTTACTAAACCTTTTAAAAATGATGTTCCTTTAACAATAAAAAACGATTCAAAAACTAAAAAGGAATTGCTTTTTCTTAAATTCGCTTTTTTAGAAGATAACATTTCGTTTTCTGAAATTAACTCATATTTAGTCAAGACTAAAGAAATTATAATAGAAAATTTGCCTTTTATTGTTGAGTCTGGTCATATTGTCATCCAGACGAAAGATGTACGGTCAGGTATATTCATTGAACCCTTAGCAAAAAAACTAGTTGATTTTTTATCAATACGGGAAATTAATCTAAAAGAAATTATTATTGTTACAAAAGAAAACTCAGATGACGAAACCGAAACAGCAAACGATTGTTTGAAAATAGTTCACCAATATTTACTTGTTTATGAGGTAAAACATGCAAAATCATGATGCTATCTACGAAGATTTTGCATCTAAAATATCTTTCCTCGAGTTTATTCAAGATGAATTTAGAAATGCTGATATTCCTGTTTCTAAATTACAAAATGAAATAGCAGAATTATCTTCTCGGGCAAATTGGGGTACAGAAGACTTAGCCGAGTATATAAAAAGAAATCCTAAAAGTTTTCAAATATTTGAGGCGCTTTTCCAGCAGTTACGTTTTACAAATGCTCAACTAATTCACTTTGTTTTTGACATAACACGATTAAATACATTAAACATCGAATCTATCTATGAATATGTCATTTTAAACTTAAAGCACGACGAAGAATTCAAAAAAGTATTTTATTCGGTTTTGCAACCTAATTTCAATTATGAAGATTTCATGGAAAAGATTGAAAAACTAAGTAAAAAGCAAATAATAGCATCTTTTAAAATAGCTATTTCTAAATATATAGATAAAATTTCAAGGGATTTTAAAGTATTAGAACAGCGTATAACAAAAAGAGAATTTGAAGATTTTTCGATACGCTTCGCAAATTATCTTATAAGTAATCTTAAAATTAACGATATGCTTGGTTCTGTAAATCTGTATCAATATTTACAAAATAAAAGAATACCGGTTGACACAAAAGGTTTACATGGGAAATATGCAAAGATAAAAGTTAAAAAAATATTGGATGATAGAGGATACATTTGTGTTGATCATTTACTCGAGCAAAACAATATATCAACTCTCCAATTTTCACGTTGCAATAAAATATTAAACAGCTTAGGAGAAAAAGTTTATTGTACAGAAAAATATGTTGAAGGTATCGTAAAACCCAAAGAAAACAAGCTTAAGAAATTCGACTTGATTATATTTAAGGAGACTAAACCAAAATATCTTTTCGAAATAAATTTCTATTCAACAGAAGGCACCAAAATAGGCATAAACCAGAATGAATATATTGATTTGAATAACTTGATTAAGGATAAATATCCACAATGCAGTTTCTATTGGATTAGTGATGGTAACTATTGGTTGACATCTCAAGGAAAGTCAAGATTTGTAAATCTCCTAAATCATTTTCAGCAAATACTGAATATTAATATTTTTGCTGAAAAATTAGATGGTTTCATCTAAAAACAGTTTTATAAAATGTAATATTAAATAAAAAGGCAAGGATATAATGTTACATTATCCTTGCCTTACATTTTCTTCAGTCAACCTGACTTAAGGATTAACGATTTCAATTCCCGCGTTTTTTATCGTCGTCGACAACTTCATAATCCGCATCTACGGTCTCACCTTCAGGTTCCGATTTCGGTTTTCCATTACCGGCGGATGCTCCTGCGCTAGTGAATCCAGCACTGGCTCCTGCTCCTGCAGCACCGCCTGCTTGTTGATATAACGTCTGCGAGACTTTATGCCACGTCTGGTTCAATGCTTCCATAGCGGATCTAATTTCATCGGTATCTTTTCCTTTCAGCGCCTCTTTAACTCTACCAATCGCATTCTCTAACTGCGATTTGCTACCGCTATCCATCTTATCGCCTAGGTCTTTCATCGTCTTCTCCGTCTGATATACTAACGAATCCGCTTGATTCCGCAGCTCGATTTCCTGCCGTTTTCTTTTATCTTCAGCAGCATGTTCTTCCGCATCTCGTATCATTCGTTTAATCTCTTGCTCGGTTAACCCGCTCGATGCGGTGATGGTTATCTTCTGCTCTTTCCCGGTAGCTTTATCTTTCGCGCTTACGTGCAAAATTCCATTCGCATCTATATCAAACGAAACTTCAATTTGAGGTACACCGCGCGGTGCGGGGGGTATCCCATCAAGATGGAATCTACCGATAGTTTTATTATCCGCTGCCATTTCCCGTTCACCTTGCAAAACATGAATTTCCACGCTAGTCTGGTTATCCGCAGCTGTCGTAAATATCTCACTTTTCCGAGTTGGAATTGTTGTGTTCCGTTCAATCAATTTTGTCATAACCCCGCCTAACGTTTCTATTCCAAGCGATAACGGGGTAACATCAAGTAATAAAACATCTTTAATTTCGCCCTTCAACACTGCCCCTTGAATCGCTGCTCCGATAGCAACCACTTCGTCCGGATTAACCCCTTTATGCGGCTCTTTCCCAAACAGTTTTTTAACCAACTCTTGTACCGCTGGCATTCGGGTTTGACCACCAACGAGAACCACTTCATCGATATCTTCCGGTTTTAGCTTTGCATCTTCGAGTGCTTTCTTCACTGGACCCACGGTACGTTCAATCAAATCTGCAACTAATTGTTCCAATTTCGCTCGGGTTAACGTTAAGTTCAGATGTTTCGGACCATTGGCATCCGCGGTGATAAATGGGAGATTAATTTCTGTTTGCATTGTTGTCGAAAGTTCACATTTCGCTTTTTCCGCCGCTTCTTTTAATCGCTGCAGTGCCATTCGGTCTTTTCGTAAATCGATTCCTTCTTGTTTTTTAAACTCTTCAGCAATCCAATCAATTATTCGCTGGTCGAAATCATCGCCACCTAAATGGGTATCGCCGTTGGTAGATTTGACTTCAAAAACTCCATCGCCAATTTCAAGAATCGAAATATCGAACGTTCCGCCACCAAGGTCATATACCGCAATTTTTTCATTTTTCTTTTTATCTAACCCATACGCTAACGAAGCTGCAGTCGGTTCATTGATAATTCGTAGAACATTTAACCCAGCAATTCGCCCAGCATCTTTTGTCGCTTGCCGCTGACTATCATTAAAATATGCAGGCACGGTAATAACCGCATCCGTAACTTTTTCACCAAGATAATCCTCAGCAGTCTGCCGCATTTTCTGAAGTATCATTGCGGAAATTTCCGGTGGCGAATATTCTTTTCCCTGAATTAAAACGCGAACATCGCCATTTTCCGCTTCAACCACTTTATACGGTACAAGTTTTATCTCAGCGCCTACTTCGCGATATTTCCGTCCCATAAACCGCTTGATAGAATATACGGTATTTTCCGGATTGGTTATCGCCTGTCTTTTCGCAACCTGTCCTACTGGTCTGTCGCCAGTTTTCGTGAATGCAACCACTGATGGTGTGGTTCGGCTGCCTTCCGAATTAGGAATAACTACCGGCTCTCCCCCTTCAACTACTGCAACGCAAGAGTTGGTTGTACCCAAATCTATGCCGATAACTTTGTTGCTAGCCATATACATTCCCTCTCTTTATTTAAGTTTATATTTTCCGAGAGTGCACATTTAAAAATATGCACTCTTTCAAAACAATTAAATTCAGCTACAAAATTTATATTTTATATAAAATAATCACACAAAATTAAGCCAGAACAACATAAAACATTACGGATGCAGTCGGACACCCAGCGGATGACAATATTCGATTACACCCGCAACAATCCGTCTGCATCCGCTAGACCAAACCTTATTTCACTTCAATCGGGATTTGTTTCGGTTTCGCTTCTTCCGCTTTCGGGAGGGTGATTTTCAGTACGCCGTCTTTGTAACTAGCTTTAATTTTATCCGATTGAACACCAACCGGTAACGTGAACGAACGACTGAATGAACCGTAGGCACGTTCGACTCGATGATAGTTCTCTTCTTTAACTTCTTTTTCCTGCTTCTTCTCGCCCTTAATCGTCAGGACATTATCCGAAACGGTAACGCTGATATCATTCTGTTTGATTCCCGGCAGTTCTGCATCTATTACCACTGCATCTTTAGTTTCGTAAATGTCAACTGACGGCGCCCACGATGTATCAAACGCTCCTCGTTCTCCGATTCGCGCGAAGAAGTTATCGAATAACCGATCCATTTCATCCCGAATTCCTAAAACATCTCTAAAAGGACTCCATCGAACAATTGCCATACTCATTCCCCCCTTTCTAAAGAATTTCAATCAATTTTTGCGCTATATGTAAAAAGCAATTAATATACCAAATCACATTTAAACATTTGTTATGATAATAACTCTAATATAATCAAATTTTTATATATTTATATTTCCTGCCCTTAATTTCGTTGAATATGCCAAATTGATATAGGTTTATAATATGCTGAATATATCTCTTATTGATAAATATAGAATTACGCATCTCAACAATGCCAAAATGGCATCGTGGGGGGAGTGGGGGTGGGATTTGTGTTTTCAATATTAAGTTAAAAAAGAGATAAAAACTGCGTATGAAAACAGTTAAAAATATAATATAACGAATTAATTGAATTAGAGCCAATTAAAACGGTTCGATATGCGTCAACTCATTCACAATGTCTTAATTGCGTGAGGAAGATAATCGAGAATATCACTTGCGATGAGACAATATGAGGTAAGATTTTCAACTGCTAAATCAGCTGATAGCCCATGGAGATAAACGCCAAGTAACGCACTATTTAGTGGCGATAATTTCTGACCAAGGAAACCGGCAATTAATCCGGTTAAGACATCTCCAACCCCAGCTGATGCCATTCCAGAATTTCCTGTCGGGTTAATATACACTTGTCCGGTCGGATCAGCGATAACCGTTCTTGCTCCTTTTAGAACCAAAATAACATTATATTCCTGCGCAAACCGGCGCGCAAGTTCTATCCGGTCAGATTGAACTATTTTTGTTATAGAATGGATAAGCCGTGCCATTTCCCCCGGATGTGGAGTTAAGATAATTGGCGATTTCGCTTCCTTTAATATAGAAACATTCTCAGCAATTGCGGTTATTCCATCCGCATCAATAACCATCGGGAGCGTTGACTGGGTTACTATTCGGCGAACCAATTGCTTGGTTTCATCATTCAGCGATAATCCGGGACCGATTGCTAAAACGGTAGCTTTTTTCGTAAAATTCATAATCGCCGGCTCTGCTTCAAGTGATAAACTTTGCGCATTGGTTTCCGGTAACGGAAGCGTCATGACCTCGGTTAGTTTCATTTCCATAATATCATTCAGGCTCTTCGGAATACCAAGCGTAACCAACCCTGCTCCGGCACGTAATGCCGAAATACTGGTTAACGTTGCGGCGCCAGTAAATCCTACCGAACCCGCAAGAACGAAAATATGACCGAAATCATTTTTATGCGCATCCGGCTTGCGAACTGGGAGAAGTGATTTGATTTCAGAAGCAGTTAGTAAATTCAAAGTAATTTTTTCATCAGCTATTAAATCTTGCGGTAACCCAATATCGGCGATTACGAGTTTGCCAATATACTCTACGCCAGGATAGGTTATCAACCCTGGTTTCGGCAGACCGAGTGTAACGGTTAACGTTGCGCGAATCGCTATCCCGAGCGGTTCCCCGGTGTTAGCATTTAATCCGGATGGAATATCAATGGCAACAATCGGTTTTCGAGATTCATTGAGTATAAAAATCAAATCTGCATAGAATCCGGTAATATCCCCTTTCATTCCTGTACCGAATAACCCATCGATAATCAGATTAAAATCATTTAACATCTCTTTTAAGTTACGCAGTCTTTCGCTAGTTATCGTAATAGGTTTAGGTGCACGCTGGAGTTTAAGATATCTTTTCAAGTTCGACTTCGCATCCAGAGAAAGTTCATTCGGTTTCGTGGTTAGATATACGCGAACCGTTT
>JAOAEQ010000038.1 GCA_026416715.1 bacterium | reverse complement strand
ACACAGGGTAACCCCAGTGTATTTCCGTTGTTACCACATATAGCATAAAAGATAAATTTTGTCAATCCCTGTGTGGAAATCTCTGGGTTCTGGTGGCAAACAACCAGCATTGCGGTTCCGCAGTTCTTGCCCAGCACACAAAGGAGATTTTGTTATATGTAATCAATTTCCCACAAAAACAATTAGAAACAAAGCGTTGTATCCTTTGAAATAAAAAAGCCCCGATAGAACTATTGTTCTACCGAGGCTTTTATAAAAAAGCTATTTTTCTATTTTATATTTTATAAACACTCGGCGGCTTTCCCAGCGCTCCCGAGCACTTCTTTATTCTTGCGAACAATCAGTTTCTGCAGTTCATCCCGTGCTGGACCAAGATATTTTCTTGGGTCAAATTCACTCGGTTGCTCAGCAAATATTTTCCGGATAACCGCAGTCACCACTAACCGGCCGTCAGTATCAATATTAATTTTGCACACGGCGGATTTCGCTGCGCGCCGGAGTTGGTCTTCCGGCACACCGACCGCATTTTCTAGTTTTCCGCCATATTTGTTAATCATTTCAACATATTCCGGAAGAACGGACGATGCGCCATGGAGTACGATCGGGAATCCGGGAATCCGTTTCTCGATTTCTTCCAAAATATCGAACCGTAACGGTGGTAATGGTTGACCTGGTTTAACTTTGAACTTATATGCACCATGCGATGTCCCGATGGATATCGCAAGACTATCTACGCCAGTTTTACTTACGAAATCCTGTACATCATCCGGATTCGTATAATGCGATTTTTCAGCACTGACTTCATCTTCTATTCCCGCGAGAACGCCAAGTTCTCCTTCAACCGAAACATCAAACTGATGCGCATAATCTACCACCTGTTTGGTTAATGCTACATTCTGTTCATACGGTAGTTTCGACCCATCGATCATAACCGAAGAGAACCCGCTATCTACGCAGGATTTACAGAGTTCAAAGGTATCACCGTGGTCGAGATGGAGCACCATTGGAATCTGTTTTCCGGACGCTTTAATCATCGCGGTTGCTCCTTGGGCGAGATATTTCAGCAAAGTTTGGTCAGCATATTTCCGCGCACCGCTAGATACCTGCAGGATAAACGGTGATTCACTTTCGATACATCCACGAACTATCGCCTGCAACTGTTCCATATTATTAAAATTATATGCCGGGATAGCGTATCCACCTTTCATTGCCATTTGAAACATTTTTTTCGTATTAACGAGACCAAGCTCGCGATAATGAACGTTAGCCATATTTTACTCCATAGATATTGATTACACAGATTGAAAATCTCGATTACCCAGAGTGAAAACTTGGGCAATCGTCTTTAGAACCAGTGGAATCATTTAAAAAATATTTTAGCGAATTTAATCCAATCTTCGGTAACCAACTTTTGTTTTCCAACCGCTTCTTTCAAATCGACACCAACGATTTCGTTCCCGACCAGTGCTGCCATTTGTCCGAATTTCTTTTCATGCACAAGGTCAACGGCTTTTGCGCCAACCCGTGTTCCGAGCATTCGGTCGAACAACGTCGGCGGCCCGCCTCGCTGCATATGCCCAATAACCGCAGTTCGAGTATCCCAACCAGTATTATCTTTAATATAGTTAGCGACCGCATCCGCGATTCCGCGCTCTTTCAGTAGCATATGTCCGAATTCATCTAATTCTTCTTCTGTTTCAGTTTTTTTCGGGAGTTCTACTCCTTCAGAGACGACCACGATAGCGTATCGTTTCCCACGTTTTCTGATTTCTTGTAGATGCGCTAACATATCTTCCAGTTCTTTTTCGATGCGGTCATTCTGTTCAGGTAATAACACCCAATCTGCACCGCCAGCAATTGCAGTATATAGCGCTACCCACCCTGCATGTCGACCCATAACTTCAAGCACCATCGCTCGTCGATGCGATTTTGCGGTATCGCGTAATCGTTCAACCGCATCCACCGCTAGCGTTACCGAGGTATCAAACCCGAACGTGAAATCGGTACAATATAAATCATTATCCATCGTTTTCGGAACTCCAACGCATGGTAGCCCTTCTTGGGAATAGAGTTTACTTGCGACCCCGAGTGTATCATCGCCGCCGATACCAATTAACGCATCTAGTTCAAATTTTTTAAAGGTCGCAATAACCTCAGCGACCCGGTCTTTCCCGGTTTCTTTATCTTTCTTATACGGATTCGTGCGCGAACTCCCGAGAATTGTTCCACCTTTCCCGATAATTTCTTCTACATCTTCCAAGGTTAGCGGAATAGCGTCTCCTTTAATAATTCCTGCCCAACCTTCGCGGAATCCGATAACTTCATCGTGATAATCGAGCGCTCGCATCACTACACCGCGAATCGCTGGGTTCAATCCCGGACAATCGCCACCGCCGGTTAATACTCCGAGTCTCACTTTAAATCTCCTCCTTTTTCTTGCGGTCTAATTTCCCGAAGAAATTTTACTTTTTATTTTTATATGGAGTAACGTATCTATCTATTTATTTTATTTAATAAATTCTGTCTAAATAATCTATATGCTCAACAATAGTTCTTAATTTCAGCTGCTTTTTTAACTAAGAAACTGAACGCATCGACTTTCAGTGACGCACCACCGACTAACCCGCCGTCAATATCCGGTATCGGCAACAAATCAGCGACATTTTTCTCATTCAGACTACCGCCGTATTGGATGCGGATAGATGCTGCTACTTCAGCGCCAAACTGGGTGTTCAATAACGCGCGGATAAACTGATGGACTTCCGCAGCTTGCTGCGGAGTTGCCGGCGTTTTCCCTTTACCAATCGCCCAGACCGGTTCGTAGGCAATAACGGTCTTTTTTAACTCTTCAGGGGTCAGTCCCAGCAACCCATTCAGAACGTGGTCTGCAACAACTTTTTCGGTTATCCCTTGATTCCGTTCTTCCAACGTTTCACCAACGCATACGATCGGAACCAAACCCGAGTTTAACGCAGATTTAACTTTCAGATTTACACTTTCATTTTTCTCTTGGAATAAGCGATACGCCGGTGTCGTGGGTTCATATTTCGTTCCACGCCGTTCTGAATGGCCAATGATGACATACTGACAACCAGCATCTACCAGCATTGCCGGCGATATTTCGCCGGTAAACTCGCCGTTGACCGGTTCCCAGAACACATCTTGCGCTCCGAGTTTGATATTCGTTCCGTGGATAGCTTCGCGCACCGCAAACAACGCCGTATACGGCGGACAAAGTACCATATCGATATTGGTTAGATGCCCGATTTCTTTCGCTAATCCGGTAGCGAGTTCTTGTGCTTCCCGGATGGTTTCATTCATTTTCCAATTTCCTGCTACAATCGGTTTACGCATAAAAAGATTAAGATAAAACCGAACCGCAACGAATGCGCCGTTTAGCAAAAGACGCAAAGAAGGTTGGTATTATCGTTAGGGACATCGCATACAATTCTTTGCGTCTTTGCGGTTATGTTTTTGGTTATTTTCTATTGTTATTGTTTCTTTGCCATCAGTTTCAACAAATCAACTACTCGGCAAGCGTAACCCCATTCGTTATCATACCACGAAATAACTTTAACCAACGTTCCGTTATTGACCATCGTTGAAGGTAAATCGACTATTGATGAAGCTGGGTTCTTTTTGAAATCAATGGAGACTAACGGCAATTCACTAACTTCAAGAATACCTTTCAACGGGCCGGCAGCCGCGGATTTGAACGCGGTATTGACTTCCTCAACTGTGGTTGATTTTTCTACTTCAGCGACTAAATCGACTACCGATACCGTTGGGGTCGGAACACGCATCGCAAACCCGTCAAATTTTCCTTTCAATTCCGGCATAACCAACGCGACCGCTTTTGCGGCGCCAGTGGTTGTCGGAATCATTGATAACGCGGCGGCACGGGCGCGCCGTAAATCTTTATGCGGGAGGTCTAATATCCGCTGGTCGTTCGTGTAAGCATGGATTGTCGTCATTAACGCTTTTTTAATCACAAAATGGTCGTGTAGAACTTTCGCAAACGGCGCTAGACAGTTAGTGGTACACGAAGCGTTCGAGATGATATGGTGTTTGGTCGGGTCATATTTATCTTCGTTCACTCCGAGTACGATAGTGATATCTTCATTTTTCGCCGGCGCTGATATAACTACTTTTTTCGCTCCGACTTCCAGATGCACCGCAGCACCGGGTTTCCCTTTTGCTGGGTCGCCTTTTGCATCGGTGAATAATCCCGTTGATTCGAGGACGAATTCGACGCCTAAATCTTTCCACGGAAGCTGCTTCGGGTCTTTCATCGCCAGCACTTTTAGTTCTTTCCCGTTAATCAGAATACTCGAGTCCGTCGCTTTAATCTCCGCATCAAATATTCCGTAGTTAGAATCATATTTTAGCAGATGCGCAAGCGTTTTCGCATCGGTGATATCATTCACCGCAACGAAATCGAGTTCCGTAACGTTCGTTTCAACTGCGCGTCGAATCACTTGCCGACCGATTCGACCAAACCCATTGATTGCAACTTTCACTGCCATAACTATATACTCCTTTCATGAATGAAAAATGATTCCTTAGATTAAATCGGATTCCACGGTTTTTTTAACTATCCCACCGTATAAATCCTAATAATCTATTAAGTTATTTATTATAATTGGTAATCCTAATTTTTGTCAAATGGTTCGATATCTGGAACCGACAAATTTTACCAGTTCAATATACCCGCTCTATTTTTTCGCGGGTTACCGTTGCGCAACCTCGTGTAGATGTCGTCCCTCTTGACGAAAAATGCTATATCCGTTACAATAACCAACTAAAATATCTAACGGGTTTCGGTGTTCTCAGCGAACGAACTCACCGCAATTAACCAGATATTTTTCCGTGCAATAAAAAATATGGAGGGAAACCACAATGGCAAAAAAAGAAATCCAACCTCGTTGGTCGGAAAAGAAAGGAACGTGGCTAACCTATCGGCCAGATATCAAAGTGCTCGATTGCACGATTCGCGACGGCGGGCTCATGAACAACGCTTGTTTCGAAGATGATTTCGTTCGTGCGGTGTATCAGACCTGCATCGAAGCTGGCGTTGATTATATGGAAATAGGGTATAAAGGGTCGAAGAAAATATATTCACCGACGGAATTCGGCTGCTGGAAGTTTTGCGATGAAGATGATATTCGCCGGATAGTTGGCGAGAATAAAACCGCATTAAAACTTTCGGCAATGGCAGATGTCGGGAAAACCGACTACCACGAAGATATCCTACCGAAAGAACAGAGCGTTTTGGATATGATTCGGATCGCCACGTATATCCATCAGATTCCCACCGCAGTCGATATGATTAAAGATGCACACGAGAAAGGTTACGAAACCACGGTCAATCTGATGGCGGTATCCGTGGTGCAAGAAAATGAGTTAGACGAAGCGTTAACGATTCTATGCCAGACCGAGGTTGATGTCATTTATCTGGTGGATAGCTACGGTGCATTATATTCCGAAGAAATCCATGCGTTAATGCGCAAGTATCTCACGTATGCAGAACAAGCTGGGAAGAAAGTCGGAATCCACACGCACAACAATCAGTTACTTGCGTATGCGAACACTATCGAAGCACTGATTTTAGGTGCGAGTTATCTCGATGCGACATTAGACGGATTAGGGCGCGGTGCCGGTAATTGTCCGTTAGAGTTATTATTAGGGTTCTTAAAAAATCCTAAATTCCGACTTCGGCCGGTGATAAAATGTTTGCAGGAATACGTCGTTCCGTTACGCGAAAAAGTTACCTGGGGATACGATATTCCCTATATGCTGACTGGGCAGATGAATCTCCATCCGCGGTCAGCGATGGAGTTTCTCGATGGGAAAGATAACAAGAACTACCTTGCGTTTTACGATACCATTCATGAAGAAGAATAATGGCGAAAAAATCGAATACCACGAATACCAATTTTCGGAGCGAGAATCCTATGGAACCCTACGTCACGCAAGAAACCATTTCCGCTAAAACGAACCTGTGGTTAGAACATATTGCTGCGTTCAATACCCACAGAATGCAACTGAACAAGGAGAAATCCGCTCTCCTGGTGATTGATATGCAACTTTTCTTCCTTGACCCGAATTCACCGACCTATACCTGCGGTGGACTCGCAATCCTCTCAAACTTAAAAAAGCTCATTCACGCGTTCCGAACAGCGAATCGGCCGGTAATTTTCACGCGACACGTTCACCATCCAGACCAGCTTGATGCCGGAATAATGGGGTGGTGGTGGAAAGGGATGTGCCTTGAAGGAAGCCCGGAAAGCGAAATCCATCCGGAACTATCTCCGACCGCTCACGAAAAGGTGGTCTTCAAGCATCGGTATTCAGCGTTTTACAATACCGATTTAGAAACCGTATTACGCTGTCTCAAAATAGAAGATATTGTTATTACCGGAATAATGACAAACATGTGTTGTGAATCTACGGCGCGTGATGCCTACTATCGCGATTATCGGGTATTCTTTCTCGCTGACGGTACCGGGAGTATCTCCGAAGAGATGCATCTCGCGAGTCTGCTCAATTTAGCGTTTGGGTTCGCTTGGGTAACTGACGTTGCGACTATTTTAACCCAATTAGAGGAATCAGCGCCGTAACCTACCAAGTATCGGTTTATTAATGGGTAAATTCCTATTGACGAAAGGTTTTGCTTTTCCCCTGATGGTAACCGAGCTGGGTGTGAATATACCCTAGGTTTTCCAGGTAGTTTTAGGGTTTAACTAATTGATTTTATTGGTGTTAATAAATTTTCCCCTCAAGGGATAGATACTATCTCTTCCTTATCTTTCTCTATTATTAATATCTATCGTTTCAGATAACGATAAAAAAATCAATCGTTCATACGAAAAGCTGGGTTAAGTTATGCACCAGGTTTCCGAGTTCTGGGTCATTTGCTCATCTGGGGCTGCAGCAAATTCACAGTCAGAAATTTCAAATTCGGGCTGTTTTGGTATATCGTTCTGTGGATATTGCTTTACATGCGATTTATTCATTGCTTTCAATCCAGCGGAGATTTTCTGTAATTTGCGGTGATTATCGAGTTTATCATTATCGCGACTGACATCCCACTCATCGGTATTACCGTTGATGGCTAATTCCCACCCGCCGATATTCTTATTATATTTTGATTGAATCGGTCCACCTATTAATATTCTTGCGTTAATCAATCCTTTGATGATGCGATTAACCTTGGATTTATGTCCGCTAACAAACGGTTGGATTGAAACCCACGGGAAATAACTGCTTTTTATCCCAAAACCGTAGGTAAATCGGGCAACTACATCAAGGATTTCTTTCGCCTGAACCGGAAGATTGCTCATCAGAATCATGTCGTAGACCTTCTGTGGATATCGAACGAAATATTCGGAATTCGCGGTTGCGCCCTGCAGTTTGAACTTCGGTTTTTTCGGTAGGTTTTTCGTTGATGGTTGGTGATTACTGTCGATATTGTTCTCGAACATAAAGATTAAATCCGCTGAACCGTTGTCCGGTAGCGCGACGGTTATATTCCGTTTTTTCCGCATCGGAGACATTCTTCCAGGATTGCGCTATCGTTTTCCATTTATTCCGGTTCGCTTGTTGGCGAGCCGTTCGCGGATTCGATGGTTTCTTGTAGTCTTTGACATACTGCGTTCCCTGACGAACCGCAAAAATTTTATCGCCGAACTTTCCACGCACTTCCCGTGCGCCTAGCGGAAATCCGGATACGCCGATGCGGTCAACCTGCAGGAGATATTGGTTACCGAGCGAAACGAAGGTTCGGTGCAACGCATCGAGCGGCGTATAGCCAGCTTCAATCTGCCGAACGAACTCCGCTTCGAATCGATTGATATCGTGCATAATGTGAATACCATTCATCATGGATATCCTCAGCATGTTCTCTTTGACTTTAGGCAACGGTAATTCAGGTTGCGCTGAAATTGAATCCGAACGGATTCGAACCGTGACCTAACGTTGCAGGGAACCTTAAGGTGAAACGGAGCGGAACCCGAATTGACCGGTTCAATTCGGGTTCAACCCCGCTTCCAGCCAATTGTAGAATAATTATTCTAAATATAATTTGGATAATTTCGGCAGAAATAATAGCATAATTTATAGTATTTGTCAATAATAAAATGGATTTAATTTTGCATTTTTTACTTGACAATGTAGAACTTTTTGATATATGATTATATATACAAAAAATTTTCTTGGAGGTAACGGATATGCCAGAAGTTCAACCGAAACTCTATTTCGTGAACGAAGTGGTTGAAAAACTCCAATTCCTCGGCTATTTTGAACTAACCGAGAAAAAATTGAAAGTATGGATTAAAGAGGGAATTATCCGTCCGGTACGACTGAATTCGAATATTAAACGCAGTCGGTATGTGTATACGGAAGCAGATATCGCTGAACTGCGATTGCTTTGCGATTTATTAATGGTCTTACCGAAACAAATCGCCGTCGATTTATTCCGCTTATGCCAAGCGGTAGCAGAATTTGACTCGGTGCTGGAAAATCGAGCATTCGTTCGGCAACTGCTCGAAACCCCAGTGGATATTGATGCGGAACCGTGGAGTAAAATCTGGCCGATTTATACCGCAATTAACGCGCAAGCTATTCTGCTGGAAAACGCTTGGCCGACGATCGATAAAGCGCTGCATCGAATCCAGCTAGCGCAGGAATCGTTCTTCGGAATCAAACTAGCGCTCGATAACCATAAACGGATGCGTATCGCTGAAACCCCACGACTGATTATGGATAAACTCGAGTCGTGGATGTGTTCCAAAATAGCGCAAGCTAACGCTATTCGCAATTGTTCTTGACAAACAAAGCTATATTACGGTAAAAATAGTAGTTCATTTATTCAGCTTACCTTCGAGGAGGAACCTATGATCATCGTTGGCGAACGAATTAATACCAGCCGGAAAACGATTGAACCGGCGGTGCGGAATCGCGATACTGCGTTCATCCAGCAGACCGCTAAAGACCAAGCAGATGCCGGCGCACACTACATCGATGTTAATGCCGGAACTTTACTTGAAGACGAACCAGCGGCGTTAGAATGGCTGGTTAAAACCGTGCAAGCGGTGGTAGATAAACCGTTATGTATCGATAGCCCGAATGCAACCGCAACCGAACGCGCAGTATCGGTTCACCAAGGAAAAGCGTTAATCAACTCTATCAGCGGGGAAACGAACCGGTTCAACTCGATGCTGCCGTTAGTTCTTAAATATAAAACGTCGGTTATCGCGCTATGTATGGACGACGACGGGATTCAAGAGACGCCAGAAAAACAACTCGAAAAAGCTACCACGTTATCCAAAAAACTGTTCGATGCCGGAGTTCCGCCGGAAGATGTTTATTTCGACCCGTTAGTTCGCCCGATTAGCGCATCGCCGGAATCCGGTCTTCTGGTGCTTGAAACTATCCGGTTGTTCAAATCGCAGTTCCCGAACTCGCATATCATTTGCGGGTTGAGTAACGTTTCGTTCGGGCTGCCGAACCGGAAATTGCTGAATACCGCATTTCTTTTGATGTGTATGGCTGCCGGATTAGATGCGGCAATTCTCGACCCGCTCGATAAACGTCTGATGAGCTTGCTAGCAGCCGGTGAAGTGCTCCTGAACCGAGACCCGTTTGCAGAAACCTATATTGCGTTAGCGCGCGATGGAAAGTTGGAAGCATAATCGTTCTCGCAAAGAACGCTACGAAAAAACCTCTGCGGACACAAAGTAAAAAACCGACCTTGTTTGCATTCGTTTCAGTTAATCCGGTGCGACCTGAACGGTGAACGGTGAGCGGGTGATGGCGTTTTCATTTCGTCCCGCAGAAAACCGTGAACCAGCATAGTTTGTTGAGAAAGGGAAATATTCGCAGAATCTGGCTATCTACCTTCTGCCAGCGAGCTAAACTTTTCTGAAATCGCGGGAGATTGCGTTTCCCGAATTCCCAGTAGAATGCGAAAAAGGATACGAGATAAAACTCACGATGCGTATACTCACGGAACAATTTCCCTAACGTTTCTATATCCTGAAACGAAAAATACTGCGCGATTTCCCGCCAGATTTTCGGCGCTACCGTAAACCGATACAGATTCACCAACGGATGGTACTTCAGCGGTTCAACAAAAATCGCTTTCCCACCCGGAGTTAACACGCGACGAACTTCTCTTGCGGTCTTCTGTTTATCAACGTGAATTAACACCGCATTCGAATACACGATATCAAAACGATTCGCCGGAAACGCTAATTCTTCCGCCGACATCCGAATAACCTGAACCTGCGACTGCAACTGCGTTTGCGCCACTAACCGCTGCATCCATTCAACTCGTTTCTCGGAAATATCTATGACAGTTACCTTCGCGCCAGCGCACGCTAGGATCACCGCATTCACGCCAAGTCCACCGCCGAGTTCTAGGATTTTCTTCCCCTGCACCTCGCCCATCAGCTGGTACGCATACTGTTGCGCCGGTGTCTGATAAAACGCTCGTTCTGTTTCCAACTCGAATTGAGTTAGGAGATCTCGCTTATCGGATAGATTTCTCGGGTCGAGAATCGTATCCCAATATTGCGCTTGATTCCGCATACGATACCTGTTGTTGTTGTCGATATATTCTACTCGAATTTGCAGAAGAAAAAAAACTGGGCGACTTCATATGTAACGTCGCCCAGGAGTGGTTAACCCCGCTCTTCGATTGAATCTAACCGAATGGTTGATACATCAAGCCGCTACCGCATCTAATCTTTTATCTCAGCAAATTCAAGTTTACGCCAAGCTAGATTCGCTGGCACTTCCGGTACGTTGAGGGTAACCATTGCGTTCTTGCTAATCGTCGCTTCCGCTTCCGGAATGAGCATTGCGCTAGCGGGATTCACGGTTACCGCCGCAAACCCGCTCACCATTTCGGTACCCCAAGCATACGTCGCTATCATCTGACAATTGCCTGTGGATAACGCATAGAAATACCCGAGATTATCCGCAGTCCCGATGGAAAGATTGCTACTACTCCAGGTTACAGGACCAGGTACGCCGCTAAACGAGAATTTTTTCTTCTGCCCAACGGTTAATACCGCAGACGGAGGACTAACGGTTAGAATCGGCGTCGATGGGATACTAAATCGTCCGTAGCCAAGCCCGCCAGCAAACGCAAAGTATAATTTATCATCAAGCGGATTCGGCGCGTTATACACCGAAATATATCCACCACGCGCATCTTCGTTCGTATCCCCTAAATCGTATTGCTCGAGTAATTGACCGGAAGTCGCATCCCAAACCCGAATTCCATCAACTACGCCTGGGGTCGTGTTCCAATAAGCGCCGTAGAGTTTCCCGCGCGTTGAATACGCTAGACTGCTAATCCAATTCGATTTAAGAAACAGCGTATCTTCGCTCCAGGTTCCGGTAGTAGATTTAACAAACCGTCGGGTATAGCCACTGCCGGAAGCTGTCGCTATCCATAACACGTTCCCATCCGGACTGAGCACGGCATCGTGGGTCGCTTCGTTATGATAAATTTCTTCCGCTAGCGTAAATGTCGTTCCGTTGGTAGTCGTAAAAATCCGCGCTGACGGATAGCTCGTATTCGGAAACGAAAGTTTCGTATTCACCCCGGTTCCGATAAGACGTAATGACCGAACTTGCGTCAATCCACAACTGCCAGCATTCGTCGGCGTGCTCGTTTCATTCGCCCAACGGAGAATTCGCGCATTTCCTCCGCCCGGACCGGTTCCCCAGAAATCATCTACCGCATAAATCACACCATTCGCATCTACCGCAATCCCATACGGTGACGGTGCACCGCCGTATCCATTCACCGGACGTGGTAATTGACCGAGTACCGCGCCATTCTCCGCATTGAGTATCCAGATGGTTGTATCTGACTGAATCTGGAGCATGTGTCCCGTAATCGGATTATATGCCGGTTGCCGCATGTTCCCTGATTGCGCAATACTGCCAGTGGTAACTGACCAATCCAACGTGATGACCGCATCGGCAGGTAATGCCATTATCCCTCCTACTACCAACCCAACGAACAATATCATTATCTTTTTTTGCATAATATTATCTAACCCCCTTTCTCTCGTAACATTGAATAACCTAGAAACCTGAAATCATCGAACTCGATGGATAGCTTAAACCATAGCTTGTCGGTTCTCCTGTTTCTCCGTTCTTTCGCTATTTCTTTCTGTCGATTAGTGTATAACTATAAGGTAAGAATTGTCAAGAAGGAAGATGATGGATTATTACTTTTTCAAGCAAAAACGCAGACAAAAAAACAGCCCCTTATAATACTTATTAATATAAGGGGCTGTTATAATGCAGGAATACTTTTTACAGATTAATGAAACAATTCCCAAGTCCGAATCGCTCGCGGTGCGGTTAATTCACCGACGGGTTCAACGCGATGAACTTTCGCAGGTACTCCCGCATCACGCACTAACGGCGCAGAAGTCGCGACCACGGTTATCACTGCAGAATCAGTAAACGGAACTCCATCGCGAGTATAGGTAGCAGAAACTGTGCAAACGCCAACAGAAATCGCCGTAACCAATCCGGTTGCATCTACAGTGGCTACTGCGTAATTATTACTCGACCAAACCGGTCCGGTTACATTCGCTCCTAAATCTATTCGGCCATACCCTACTCCACCGCAAACCGTAAAATAGAGTTTTCGTGCTAAATTCGCTGTGGCAAAAAGCTGTTTTGTCTGTCCGACAGTAACATTAGCGGAATCAGGAGCTACATCTACCGTATTCCCTTCCTGAATGTTCGAAATAAAACATCCGCGAGTAGAAGAACCACTTTCTCCGATATTTAACGAATCGATTTGGACTCCGGTTGTCGCATTCCAAGCCCGAATCCCTTCAGTTACCGGCGGTACCCCTTGCGCCATATCCCAAACAATTCCGTAGAGAGTATTTGTCGGCTGATGTAACGAGAGTGTCATCACCCAAGGAGACCCCGGCCAGGTTGCATCTTCACTCCACATTCCACCACTTTTAACCCAACGACGCGTATTCGCTGGCGAAGTACCAGCAAACGCTCGAGCGGTATAAATGGTATCAACCGCCAAATTCGCTGGTAACGCATCGTGTATTGCACCCGGTGCATCGAACCGTTCCCATTCATCAAACGAAACGCCATCTGTCGTGCCAAAAATCCGTACCCGTTCTTCCAACTGTGCTACTGTAACAAGTTTCGTATTTGTACCGGTACCGACAACGTTCACGCAACGGACATAGGTCGCATCATTGGTTGCGGCTACGGTCGGAGTAGCAGCTGTCTCTTATACACATCT
>JAOAEQ010000037.1 GCA_026416715.1 bacterium | reverse complement strand
GAGTAGATATTGCGAGGTGTGAGTAATAGATACATCGTAATGCCTGTAAGGTTTTGTAGCAAAATATAACTTTTCTAAAAACAAACCACTCAAATTTTCAACCATTCAATCAAAGCAACTTAAATTTGAACCTTTGGCTAAATTTTTTAAACTTACAAAAGCAGAAAGAGAAGAGTTGCTTCCGAATACGCCGTATAGAAAATTTGAACACAGGGTTCATTGGGCAAAAATGCGTCTTGTTTATAAAGGTTTTATTGACAATAGTATTCGTGGGACATGGCAAATCACTGAGAAAGGTAAAATAGTGCTTGCTAAATACGGGGATAACCCTTTTCAGAATGATTTTTCATCTTTGGTAACACAACTAATAAATGAAGTTTTTCCGGAAGGGGGCAAGAATTTTCCTGATGACTTTCTGGATTCTAAAGAAGAGATCAAGTTTCGTGAAATAAATGTTCCAGGCACAGAATTAATATTAGAACGTAATTCTCGGGTAATCATTGTTTCACCTAAAGGATATTTTCGCTATAAAGCAAAAAATCCACCAGAAGCACTTTATATTCTCTATTCAGATCATATTAATAGAAAGATTATTAAGATACCAGAAAATAATTTGATTATCTTTAAGGCAGTAAAATCTTATGAGAAATACATTAGAGATGCGCAGTCAAAACTGTTTGAAAGATTTTTAGAACTTACCAACGACGAAACAAAATCAGAAGAACTCACAAAACAAGTTATAAAAAAACTTAATCTTAGAACGTTGAATTAATTCTTTTTTTCAAATCATAGAATTTGTAGAAAATTATTGATGACAGAAATTTTGAGTAGTAATTTTTGGGAGAAAATTGCTGGGAAGGACTTAATAAGGGTAGATTTTTCTTTTTTCTGATTTTGCTTTTGAGGTAGTAGGTAATAATAGATAATAGATTTCCCCTTTTTTGTCCCAATGATAATAGGGATATCGACTAAAATTAATCCAAAGTAAAGAGACTTTAAGAATTGATTTTTTAAATTAAAGACATATAAACCTACGCAAACAAAACTTTCTTTAATTACAAAAAATCTGTCTTGCAAAGCAGGAGTTAGCCGAATAGAAGATTTTTCTTACATAAGCGGATAATGGTCAGATATAGTTATGGGTAGATAATTCATTGTGATTTCGTATGCGGAGCCTTTTTATATAAAAATCTAAAATTAGTAAAGTAACTTCTTACTTTTGAAAAAAAGGAACGAATTTCACTGCATCAGCGTTTATATTACTATTAGCGGCGTTGGTGGTCATTACGTAGCCAGTGGTGCCCTGCTCAAATTCAAACGTGCCTAATAGATGCCATTTTCCCATATCCTGTTTTAAATTTACGTAAACTGTTTTTTCGCCGCCGTTATATTTGATAGTGTAAGGCTGATTGGTTGCGTGGTTATCATACGGGTCGAATCCATACCAAACATAAACCGCATAAACTCCAGATACTGGAATTTGCGGAGTCCAATATGCTTTTGATTCACCTTTTCCAGCTGGAGCCCATTTGGTAAGTTCCCGATAATCTTGACCACCAATCCCGTCAAACCATGTTCCTTCCGTTCGGAACGAGGGTTCATTATCTTGGTCATCAATGATAATTGCATTTGGTTCTTCTTTCGGAAATCGGCTCCCAGCGTTCAACCCGAGCTGAACAATTCCTTGTGATTGATTTTCAATATTTGGTATTCCAGCAAATCGGTTTCCGGTAATCACCGCAGTTTTAACGGGCGAATGCAGCGTAATATGCTTTCCTGGTAGATTAAAATTGCTGGAAGTGATAATCAGATTCCCATCAAACGCTTCTATCGCCGGAAGTTTTTTATCTTTTGAACCCCAGAAAACAAAATTGCAGTTGTTAAACATGACTGTCCCTTTTCCTTTAATTGAAGCTATCTGGTTCGCTGGACCCCAAAACGCACAGTTCTGGAGTTGGATAACGCCAGTATTTGTTGAATCAATAACAATCGAAGTCGGTTGCGGGTCAAGAAAACTAACGAATTCTCCGTTGGTTATCAATAATCCATAAGGCGCGCAATCATCAACCAGAATAGCGTTATTCGTTGCATCAGCGCCGATACCAAGGAAGTTGCCATTGGCAACTCCAGATTTTGTTTTGATAAAATGGTAACCAATTTTATATCCCCAACAGAAAGTATTATAAACATATTCCCAATCAGTCCGTCCGAAGATGAACGCTTCGCCATGTTCATTGATGAAAGTCTGCACCGCTGCCATTTGCGGATTATTGCAGTTCCAAAATGGCCAGAAATGAACATTTTCAACCCGGCCAATATCATAACATTGGTCAACATAAAGTCCTTTGTATAATGGTTGAGCGTATAAATTCCGAATATAATGCCGACCTGCGGGATGCGTACCGAAATCTACTGCCATATAAGGATTAACGATGAGAACATCGATAATTGAAGAATTATCACCACCGCTAGCCTGGATAGTCCAAGGATAAGCTTTTGGCGGATTCGTTGGTGTTTGGTTGGGATAAAAAATCGTTATGCCTTTAATAACCGAATTTGTTCGGAGAGTTATAAACGCTGGACCCTCAGCAGTTCCTTCACTTTCTGTTGGAAGTAATGTTGTGCCTTTATATTGACTCCAAGCAGTCGGAATTTGCCATACTCCTTCTAACGTTACATTGTCTGGAATATTTAAATGCCCTTTAAACAAATAATTCCCTTTAGGCACATAAACCGTTCTTCCGCCATTAGTTTTACCAGCAAACTCGAGCGCTTTCTGAAACGGAACCGTATTATCGGTTTTGCCATCCGGTTTAGCACCGAACTGTAAAACATTAATTTTATCGTTATCTTTCTTAAAAAAATGAAAAATATCGAGTCCTTTTGCTAAACTATTCTGAGCTGTGAATATTAACAAGCAACTTATACCAATATATTTAAATCGCATAAATTCTCCTTTAAGTTTCAGGGGTTTTTTCGTTTCATCAGAAAAAATCTGTCTAACAATGAACACCTGCCGTCTATAAATAATGAAATGCTAGCTAACAACCGGCGCTATCGTTTTTCGGTTATTGGTACAAATTTGACCGCATCAGCTAACACATTGCCATTCGCATCGTTTGATACCGTAACAAAACCTTGATTCCCCTGTTTAAATGGATAGCAACCGAATAAATGCCATCTTCCGTACTCTTTCCTTAAATCAACATGTTTAGTTTCTTGACCAGCAGAATAAACGATACTATATTTCGCATTAGTTGCATGGTCGTTGTTTGGGTCAGCGCCATACCAAAGATAAACTGCATAGTTCCCATCGTTAGGAATCTGCGGTCGCCAGAATGCTTTGCATTCTCCTTTTCCGCTAACCGCCCAGTGAACTGCACCGAGATAATCAGAACCGCCTACCCCCAGTTTCCAATCTCCTTCAAGCACAAATTGCGGTGGCGAATCGAGGTTGTCAATAATAATTGCATTTGCTTCTTCTTTTGGAATGCTATAAACGTTGTTGACGATTTGAACATTCCCTTGGCTATCGTTAATAATCTGCCCTTTGCCTTTAAACGTATTTGCGGAAACAATAGCCGTTCGTACTTCCGGTTCAAGTCGGATATAATCTCGATTATAATCTAAAAAGAGCGAATCCGAGATAGTCAAACTTCCTGATTTCGCTAGAATATCAAGCTTCGCTTTATTTTTCGGGTCAATCGTTACGAAATGGCAGTTATCGAATGAGATATGACCAGAACCAGCTAGTTCTGCATGACTCGGTTCATTTTGTTGCGCAATTGTCGAGCCGAAAAATCCGCAACCCGTGAATCGGACAGGACCAGTATTTGATTCATTAACGACAATCCGACCGTAAAACTGGCTATTATGAAACGAGATACCTGCATGCGCCTGACAGTCATCAACCTGCACTGCGTTCTGGCATATATCCGCTCCGCATTGGGTAGCGAGGATGTTTGGGGTTCCCGCGTTTGTTTTAATAAAATGATATCCGATATTATAAAAAATCGAAAAACAGTTTGACATATATTCCCAATCAGTTCTGCCGATAATAAACGCTTCCGCTTTTTCAGCAATAAATTTATCTAATGGACTATTTCCATTATCATATTGCCAAAATGGCCAAAAATGGATATTTTCGAGTCGACCGATATCATAGCATTGATCTATATAAAGTCCTTTGTATAACGGTTGCGCATAGAGATTGCGTATATAATGCCGACCGGCAACTCGAGTTCCGAAATCCACCGCTTGATATGGATTGACTAAAAGACAATCGATAATCGCGCAGTTATCCGCACCACCAGATGCTATAGTCCATGGGTATGCTTTCGGAGGATAGGTAGGACTCTGATTGGGATAAAAAATAGTGATACCTTTAATCAATGAATTGGTTTTCAAAGTGATAAACGGTTCTCCGTTAGGGTTCCC
This sequence comes from bacterium, assembly GCA_026416715.1. Classification (NCBI taxonomy): domain Bacteria; species bacterium. Next base: position 10,948 of record JAOAEQ010000037.1, on the reverse strand, counting down.
TTCGTTTTCTGTAGGCAACAGGGTCGTTCCTTTAAATTGACTCCAAGCAGTTGGAATTTGCCAAACACCTTGCAAGGTAACATTATCCGGAATCACTAGATGCCCTTTAAACAGATAGTTTCCTTTTGGAACGAAAACAGTTCTTCCGCCGCTTTCTTTACCCGCTGTATCTAACGCTTTTTGAAATGCTAGCGTATTATCTGTTTTACCATCGCCTTTCGCCCCAAATTTGAGAACATTGAGTTCCTTTCCTGATGAGGGAGTATATAGGAGTGCTAATATACCAATAAGTATAACGTATTTTATTAGCATAAAATATCCTTCAAGTATCCGTATAATGTTATGTTTGATTTAATCAATAAATAATTTATCATTGATTCCGTTGAGGTTATATTAATATTTGAAAGTAAATTATAAAATTTTTGAATTGCATAAGGGATAGTGGAAAGAAATTAAGGGAATAAACTATTGCCTTAATTCCTCTCCAGTATTATCCCATATAGTAGTCAAAGATGAGTTTGGATAGTTTAGCGATAAAAACTTGCGCTTGATTATCGATTTGCCAGGATAAATCGGTTACTTCTTTGCAGAAAACTGAAATCGCCCAATCGGAGTTTGGAGTATGAATGATTCCAACGTCATTACGCACGCCATCCACCGCTCCGGTTTTATTCGCTATCCAAACCCCTGAGCCAGATATCCACCGACGTAACTGCGATTCGTAGAATTGGTTTTTCATTATTTCAATCATTTGCTTGCAGGAAGGTTTATCAATAATTTTCTTATAATAAATCAGTTCTAAGAGATGATTCATTTCCCAAGGAGTTGACATTCCAAACCCGTATTTCTTGCAGAGTTTCGGTTCTACTTCTGGTTTTTTCGTAAACGCTTTTCGAAAGACCTTAGTGTTGAACAATCCGAGAGCTTCCATTCTCCGATTGATGTTTTTCACTCCGACAAGGTCAAGCAACATGTTAGTTGTCGTATTATCACTTAAGATTATCATTAAAATTGTTGCATCGAGAATCGTTATGTTCAGACCATCGGATAGGAATTGGATAACGCCCGAGCCTGGATATTTCAATCGTTTGCGATAGGTGAGGGTATCAGACAGTTTGATTTTCTTTTCTTTCGCCTGAGCGAACACTTCAACCATAATCGGAATCTTGATAACCGAGGCGGTTGGGAAGCGTTCATCAGCATTCAGATAAAATTCATCCCCGGTTGCAAAATTCTTAAAAGCGATTCCGGGTTTGCCATCAAATTGGTTCGCGAGACGACATATCCTACGTCGGAGTAATTGAATATTTTTCATTGGATATTAGAACCACAAAGACCGCAAAATTAAAAAGATACGGAAACCGGTTTGCGGACATCGAGTGATTCAATATCGAAATAATCTTTCGGTTGAAAATTAAATATCGAAGCAATGAGATTGCTCGGGAACGTTTGGACTTTCGTATTATAATCGCGAACGTTACCGTTGTAGAACCGTCGTGCTGCCTGGATTCGGTCTTCGGTATCAACCAATTCTTCCTGCAGTTTTAAGAAGTTTTGGTTCGCTTTGAGTTCCGGATAATTTTCTACCACTGCAAATAGAGATTTGAGTTCTTTAATTAGTTTATTCTCATCCATTGCTTGCGAAGCTGGATCGCCAGTATTAGCCACTGCAGCCGCTCGCGCTTGCGCTATATGTTCGAACACTTCCCGTTCGTGTTTAGCGTATGCTTTAACCGTTTCAACGAGATTCGGAATCAAGTCATACCGACGCCGCAGTTCAGTATCAACATTCGACCAGGATTCGGTTATCATCTGACTTAATCGCACTAGATTGTTATAGGTTACGATGATAAACAGAATCGGTAGAAAGATAATTGCTCCAAATATAACTAGACCTTCCATAGGATAAGAAAGTATCGAGTATTAAGTGCTAATACCTAACCAGGTACACGCATACTCTATACTTTATTTCGTGTAATTTCCTTTCTAACATAGTCAGGAATTAACTCAATAAACTTTTGACCAGCGATAAGTAATAATTCCAATTCCGAGATGGATAATGTTTTCGATTGATGGAATAGAAGCGTATCCCCACGAATTTCAATGGTTAGGTTTCGGCATTGCAATAAAAATTCCATCATCCGAGCGTGGATAATATCATAAGCGAATTTTTTATCCGCGCATTTTACATAATACTTTTTCGAAAATTCAGCGGATTCGAAATCGATATCATCAAATCCGATAGCTGCAGTAATTTTATCGAACACATTTTCCGGACGAATAAATAATGGTTTAAAAACCAAGTTTGTCTCGATAATTAGCGGGGTAAAATAATAGGTATGCTGATTTTTCCCACTGCCTGTAGTATAGCGATAATCAAACGCGATAATCTTGACATCGTTAATTCGCCCTTGGCAGATGTTATACGCTTTTCGGTTATGCCCTTGGTTGAATAGATGATATTCAGAATAATAATCCGGTAGCGACATCGTATCTTTTGCAGTATATAGGAATCCATGGTTAGACGCGAATTGTTGCCATTCTTTTTGCCGTTTGAGATTGCTATAATATGCAAAAATACCGATAACGATTGCAATAATTATAAAGATTATTACAAGGAAACATTGTTCCATTTATGCCGTCCTATCATTTGTGCCCTTTTGTTGCATTTGAGGTTACTGTTGCATTTACTGTTGAATTTAGGATATTTATTGTACTATACGTTCAAGAACGAATCCATCGAAGCCAGCGAAATAATTGGTTGATGTAGGGTTTTTATCGATAATTTCAAATTTGAGTTCGTGCTCGCCAGTAACCAATTCTATTGGTCCATAACTAACCGGTTTCGCAGGAATAACTGAGTGATGGTATCCATCAAAATCTTTCCCGATGGTTTCTCCATCAATTGAGCACCGAAGTATCCCGTAATCTGGCGCTTGCGTATAGTATACGTTCAAGAAATATGTTCCGGTTCGTTTAACTGGGATAGTAAAAATAACCGAATCGCCTGGTTTCGTCTCACGATAAAACGCTTGAGCTGAACCGCTCCATTGCTGACCAGTTTCAGAACTCCAGAATCCCATACCTTGTTTATCGAGAATACCGCCGGAAATTACCGCTGTTGATATCAAAGATTCTGCTTCAATCATATCTTGTATTCGATAAATAGTAAATGGTTCTCGCGGATTTCTATCTTCAGGTAACGTTAACGGAAGATGCGGTTCAGTTTGATACCAATATGCAACACTGGAGTAATCCGCATTGATATCATTCGTACCACCGTGTTCTATTGAAACTCTAATAGATTTTGTAAACGGAATTGAATCTAAAATATGGAACCGATATGCGCAGACTTTTGATTGTTCTTCATCTTTAATGGTTAATCCGTGGAACAAACTCGAGAAAGTTCCTCTATTAAAATACCAACCGGAGTTGAAATAATCTTCGGTACCGGTTCCGCTCCAGACTGAATTCGGTTCATCATCTACATAAATATGTTCATCACCTTCAAGGAACCAAAGATTGCTAGGTATCAATCCCTGCATTGAGAGAACGGTTCCGATAAAATGCCCGTGCCCTTTCGCTTCAAGAATCGTATAATCTTTTCCAAGGGTTGTTGGGTTCTCACGACGCCAATGGGCATGAAAATAAGCAATATTACGATCTAATTTTGAAAGTTTATAATAATCGAGATGATAATAAAACGCGCCGACCGGTTTTCCAGTTAGGTTGGTTACTTGGATACGAGCAGACTTTCGAAACGGCATCGGTATGTAACTATAGTATCCACCGCTAGTCATTCCGATTAATAGAGAACTAAAATGCTGATATTCTGCAAATCCGACGCCAAAAAAATCGCCAAGCGGCGTTAATACACTCGGTTCCAGTTCATTATCCCAGAACATTTTTAGAATAAGATTGCGCAGCGCGAATTGCGCTTCCGCAGAAACGGTTACCCAGAGATGTGTGATTATTCCCGGACCTTTGATATCTGCTAACGTTAATGTTTCTCCGGATTTGATATAGCGACAATCTGCGTTTCCGCCGGTAGTATCAAAACTAGAAATCTGAAATGATTTAAAATCTTTCAAATAGGGTAGGGAATCATAAATGGGTAGAGAACGTAACTGTTTGCTGTAAGCAAAACTGGGATGAAAGAAAAGAGATAATGATACAATACACAATAACCTGAACCTCGTGCAACTTATGCTTTTCATATAAGCGCTACTCACATAAAAATCGGTTTAACCAGAGCATAACCTCTTTCCGCATTTCAGCAGTTTCTATATGCCCAGAATTCGAACGGAATAATTTCCAATAATCAGTTGCATTTGCTGCGGTATAGATTTTTTTCAGTTCCGCATCAATTTTATCTAATCCAGCAACTGGGGTTAATGGGTCTTGCAGTCCGGCTAGACTCAAATGCGGTCGAGGTGCAATTAATGCATTAATCTCTGCGGTAGTAAAATATTTTAAGAGTTTAGGGACATAATAATATACCCCATGTAAGTCCAAACTATTCGTTTCAACCATAGTATCGAAATCAGTTAAACAGCAAATATCGACACAAACCTTAATGCGGGTATCTAATGCTGCAATCCACCACGACATAGTACTTCCCATAGACATGCCTAACGTTCCAATTCGGTTAGCATCAACGTCAGGGCGTGAAACTAAATAATCGAGCGCACGAAGATTATCATATACCATCATACCCCAGAGAACTTGACCGTTCCAAAGCATTCGTTTAAATATTGCCGACTCAGTGGTATGACTTCGTTCTCCGAACGCCCAAGCATCGATACATAATGCGGCATAACCGTTTCTAGTCAATTCGACTGCATACGGTGGAGAGAATAAATAGCTATTTCCAATTAATAGTTCTTCTTTACCAAGATGGTAATTGCCACCGTGTGAATGATTATAGAGAATTGTCGGTAATTTATGGGTAGCATTTTTCGGGCGGACGAAATAAGCCGGAACCGGTTCGATTCCGTTAAGGTCGAGAAGAAGTTTTTCAAGAATATAATCAGGTTCAACCGATTCACGAAGCAGTATAGCAGAGATCGGACGGGTTCGTTCTGGTAAATCTCCGAGCAGTTGATACAGTTGGTTCCGCCTATTATCCTGGGTATTAATCATATTTTTTGAAAAGATATTGTATGGCAAATTCCCTAGATAAGCAATGATTATTTTAAAAAGAATACAATTTATATTACAATAATTTTGTCAGATTGAAGTTCTAGCCGGGAGAATTGGATATGCAAAGTGTTCTCAAAGAAATCGATGGATATCAAGTTCGATTATTTTCCATTGGTGCAATACAAATTGGTATAGCAACAGAATTCGGTCCTAGAATAGTATTTCTGGCGCATCAATCCCGTTCGAAATTCAATATGTTTGGTGTCTTACCGGAAGCAGGCGTACAGACGAGTGAAGGGTTCTGGCATATTTATGGCGGACACCGTTTATGGAGTTCACCGGAATCGACTCCACGAACCTATTCTTTGGATGATAAACCAATCAAGATAGTTGCTAAGAAAAATCAAATGATCATTTATGGTAATCCGGAACCGCAAAATTCGATTCAGAAAAAGATTACTATCCGAGCGAGTAAAAAAATTCTAGGAGCAGTAGATGTTGTTCATTCGATAACCAATATTGGCCGGTGGAAAATTCAGCTTGCGTGCTGGGCGTTATCAGTTATGCGACAGAACGGCATCGCCATTATTCCAATGAGACCAGAGAAGGTTGATAATGCCGGGTTACTTCCTGATCGGCACCTATCACTGTGGCCATATACTTCTCTCGCTGATAGACGATTAACGTTCCTTGATGAATATATTTTAGTTAAACAAGATAGATCCGCAAAAACACCGATTAAACTCGGAACTTTCGCGAATCCAGGTTGGATAGCTTACTGGGTTGACGGCATGCTCTTCGTTAAATACATTGAACGAAAACCAGCTGTTTATCCTGATTTCGGTGCGAATATTGAAGTGTATACCAACTCAGCTATGCTCGAAATTGAAACGCTCGGAGCATTAACCACGGTTAATCCGAACCAAACGATTGAACATACTGAAACTTGGAATCTCTACCCAATTAGAACGTTTAATCTTGATACAATCGTTAATAGAATACAATAAAGATGGATAAATAATTCTGTTGATTACCATTATTCTTTCCGTTGATAGCTTACCGCATAATACTTTCAGAAAAGGATTAAGTGCGGAGTAAAACCAGTGTGGGTCGAAGGCACACTGGTTCCTCTACGGCATTAAACCCCTTCATGTAAGGTGACAATATACAAGGTGGAAATATAGTAGATTAAGAGTAGCTTAGTATCGACAAGAGAAGTTATTCTGCTAATCGCAAATCAATCGGTTTGAAAATATTTTCGCTGGTGAGAAGAGATTTCTCTAATTGTTTTTGAAGTAATTTAGCAAAAATATTTAGGGTCATTGTAGCGGAACTATGTTGCGCAAGTGAAGATTGGTTCATCGGAGGTCCCGCCCAGTTGACTGCGAATAAATGCGTTTTCCGGTTACGGGATAAATGCCAGATTGCGTCCGCATTGGATTTAAGAAATTTAAAATATTCGTGATTGCTGGTATCTTGTTGATATAAAAGCGCAAAATAGCGATATGCGATTCCTTTAAACTGCTGGGCATCGCCAGTACAATCTTCATTCGTTCCATCGAATAATACTTTACCATATTTTGTTTCAATAGTTTCTTGGTCAAGAATAAATTTTGCAAAAGAATGAGATTGGTGAAAATAAGAGTTATCTCCGGTAACAGAATATAATTCTAAACTAGCTCCAAGCATTAATCCTTCGTTGTAGGTAAACTTCCACCAGAACTTTTTCCCATTAGGTTCGAAATGATCGCAAACCTGAAATGTTGTGGGATTGACCATTGTGGTAAACCAATATGCATAGACCTGTTTAGCAAAATCAAGATATTGTACTTCATTCGTTCTCTGATAAAGTCGGCTCCCAGATATAACTGCTCCAGCATTAATCGCAGTAGCTTTCTGGGTATGTTTTCTATCCCACCAGATTCCGCCATGCATACACGTCGTATCCCAACCATTTGTGATGATATCAGAATAAATCTTTTGCGCTTGCTTTAGATATTTTTTATCTCCGGTTACATCATACGCGCGAATCAGAACTAACACCATCCAATTTTCATCATCAAAATATTCAACGAACCACCCGCGTTTATCCTGTGCAAGGTAGAGTGTATTAATCCATTTATCGTCTCGTTTACTTTTCGTTCGTTCGATGCCATCGAGAACCGCATCGAATGCTTGCGCAAAGGTCCAATATCCAGAAAGTTTACCTGTATCAGGATAGTGAGCATTAAAATACTGTTCTGATTTATTCCAAAAATTATTGAAAAGTGCATCGAGTGCTATATCCGCATACCGATTATATAATAATATCTTTCCGGATTTCTGTCCCGATGAAAATGAATAAAAATAGTAAAGGCTAGGTAATAATAGGATAGTCATAAAAATACGCAAGCGCATACGAAATATTGGGAATTACTATTTTTAATAATTCATTATATTTCTTTATGGCTATAAATTCAATATGTATAACCATTAATTCTTTTATACGAATTCTATTTAGTGATATTATTCACAATATTTATTGACAAAAAGGAGTTTATTTGCTATAATAGATTACAATAATGTGAAATAAAGGAACAATATATTATGCCTAATATGTCGATAAATAAAAATGCGATTATTCGGTTATCCCGATATAAAAATGCGTTATATCGGTTAAAATTGCTCGGATTCGTTAAGGTTTTTTCCGATAATCTTGCAGATGCGGTAGGCGTTAAACCATCGCAGGTGCGAAAAGATTTTTCGTTATTTGGTATTTCCGGCAACAAACGCGGCGGGTATATTATTGATGAATTAATTACTAAACTTAACACCATTCTTGGGAAAGATGAAATTCAAAAAGTAGTCATTATCGGTGCGGGACATATCGGGACCGCATTAATGAAATATAAAGGATTTGAAAAAGAAGGCATAAAAATTGTCGCAGCATTTGATATAGATCCAGCGAAATATAATCGTAACGCAGAAGTTCCTGTGTTGCCCTTGGACGAATTAAAAGATTGTGTTCACAAGCATAACATTAAAATTGCTATTATTGCTGTTCCGGATATTGCAGCGCAGCAAACCGTAGATTTGCTATTGAATGCCGGAATTAAAGGAATCCTTAACTTTGCCCCGATACGACTGCGCGCTCCTGAAGACTGTGTCATTAATAACGTTAATCTTGAAGTTGAATTAGAAAATGTGATTTATTTTGTTAACGCATTAAGCAAACCATCTACACATCGATATTGAACAAGGTCTCTTTATGCGAACCACGCCAAAATCATTACGTTTACATATAGGAATTTTTGGGAGAACTAATGTTGGAAAGTCTAGTTTTCTCAATATGATTGCGGGACAGGAGGTAGCGATCACTTCTCCGGTACCAGGAACGACGACTGATGTAGTGGAAAAAACCATGGAACTACTTCCGATTGGTCCTATCGTTTTGCTAGATACAGCTGGATTGGATGATGTTTCACCGTTAGGGCAGTTGCGAATCAGAAAAACGAATACAATCTTTGCTCGGTCAGATATTATTGCACTTATCATTGAACCGGAAATATGGACTGAATTTGAAGAGAGTATTGTTCGTGAAGCTAACCATCAGAATGTTCCTTTAATTATCGTTATAAACAAAATCGATATCAACGCTTGTTCCGAATCGTTTTTAGCTAAAATGCAAGCCATTACACCTCATGTAATCTGTTGTTCTAGCATAGATGCAACACAACGAGAACACAATGTTAATGCATTTAAAAAACACTTGATTCAACTTTGTCCGGAAGACTATTTAAGCCCAACAGCTTTAGTCGAAGATGTTGTTCCGCCGCAAGGGGTAGCAGTGTTAATTATACCGATTGATAAAGAAGCGCCGAAAGGAAGAATTATCCTTCCGCAAGTGCAAACTATCCGTGCCGTTTTAGATAGTCATGGAGCTGCAATTGTAGTTAAAGAAAGCGAATACCAGCAAATTCTGGAAAGAGTAGCCTTGGTTCCGGATATTGTGATTTGCGATTCACAAGTCGTATTAAAAATGGTAACCGAGACACCGAATAATGTTAGATGTACAACATTTTCGATTTTATTCTCACGGTATAAAGGGGATTTAATTGAATTGGCAAAAGGAGTTTGCGCTGTTGCTCAATTACAGCCTGGAGATAACATTCTCATAGCAGAAGCGTGTAGTCATCATGCAATCGAAGATGATATCGGGCGGGTTAAACTCCCACGATGGTTGAACCAATATGTCGGTGGAGAGTTACAGATAACGGTTTGTTCCGGAAGAGATTTTCCGTCGGATTTAAGCAAATATAAATTAATTATCCATTGCGGAGCATGTATGATAACCCGAAAAGAGATGCTTTTTCGGATACATCAGGCGAATGAAGCCAGAATACCTATAACCAACTATGGCATCTGCATTGCTTTTGTGCAGGGCGTTCTCGACCGGGTTCTTGCTCCTTTTCCTGCAGCGGTAACTGCATATAGAAATGAAATGAGCAAAATCGAGCAGGAGAAAAACCAAAACCGGGATTTAGCGTTAATGTATAATCAATAAATGAAACCTACAACACTAAAACGAAAAATAATTATTGCGATTCATAGTGTCATTTTAATCCTGGGAATCTCCTTTCTGATCCTTGCATATTTTGTTATTAAAAATAATATAATTGCACGAGCACAACGTCAGGTATATCTGGATTTACGTGCAGCGCGAATTGTGTATACAGCAGAACAAGACAAAATTAAGTATGCGTTCAGTTTATTGTCCGATAATGAAACTATAGATTTAGAAGAAGCACGAAAGAAAATTGGTATCGATTATCTTTATCTCGTTCCGCGAGAAAAAAAGGATACCGTAAAAAGTGAAATTGCGCAGCGCGCTTTTTTAGGAAAGGGAATTGGTGGAACTCGTATCATCGGAACCGAAGAGTTGCTATCTCTTGGGGAAGATATATACCAACGAACTTTAATAGAAATTCGTGAAACACCAAAAGCTAAACCGAGTCACATTAAGTTATTGAATCAAGCTATGGCAATAGAGTATGCTTCTCCCCTATTCGACAAATCCGGTAGAATGAGCAAAGTTATTTATGGTGGAAAAATCATCAATCGCGATTTTGCATTAATTGACCGCATTCACGACGCAGTGTTTGAAAAAACACACTATAAAGGAAAACCGATTGGAACGGTAACCATATTCCAGAATGATGTCCGAATTGCTACGAATGTTCTTGATAGTCAAGGTAACCGAGCAATAGGGACACGAGTTTCGCATACGGTTTACGAACAGGTAATTGAAAAAGGTGAAATGTGGTTGGATCGAGCTTTTGTCGTTACCGATTGGTATTTAACTGCTTATGAACCGATTCGCGATATCAACGGCAACATTATCGGCATCTTATATGTAGGATTGTTAGAACAAATATTTCGAGATATTATTCGCAATGTTTTTATCATATTTCTCATAATAATAATTTGTGCGGCAGTGATTGCAGAAATACTATCGCATCTTTTAGCGAGTTCTATTTCTCAACAGTTAACCGATATGTCAATTGCGACGAAACGGATAGCTAATGGCGATTTATCAATCCGGGTGCAAACGAACGGGTCGGTCAAAGAATTGAATAGTGTTGCCCGCGATTTTAATGAAATGACGGAAAAACTTGCTGAACGAGAACAGAATCTAAAAACGGCTAATGAAAAACTCAGTGAGTTGAATAAAAGTTATCTTGATTTAATCGGGTTTGTAGCGCATGAGTTGAAAGGGATTCTCGCTTCAACAATATTGAGTGCATATTCCTGTCTCTTATACACATCT
>JAOAEQ010000036.1 GCA_026416715.1 bacterium | reverse complement strand
GTAAATGTCGCTAATTGCGTTTTATCTCCCAACTCGGCAATAAATATCATCAGAAACGAACTCAACAATAATTTCCAATTCATATTGAATGGTTATCCTTTCGACTCTATTGGTATACAATTATTTCATCTAGTTCATGCCGAAGTTAAATTTCTACCGTCTGAAAAATCAAATTGATAACGTGCGGGATCGCCGCAGCAACTTCTGGCGTGCAGGTTTCGGATAAGGTTTCGGTATCCTGAACTTGGATAGCGAATATTTTAATTTCTTGCGGCATCGGGATATTCAATCGTTTAGCCAGTTCTAATGCGGTCGGCAAATCGATATCATGGAACGAAAATAATCGTGGGGTAGTCTTAAAACTATCAGGGGTTAACTGATATATTTCACCTACTTTTCCGGTATTGGTTTTAATCGCATCAATCAGAATAACCCGATCGTAACCGGTCAGCAGGTCGAGCAGATTGAATCCGGCTAGCGTCGTAGTTTTCACATCAAGAATCTGGTTGCGGTTTGCAAAATGCGGGTTGCGGAATTCTGCACGACTGGCTAAAATTTCTTTAATCTGGTTAGCAATATGGATGCCGACACCGTCATCGCATAGGATATCGTTACCGAGACCGAGAATGAGTGTCTTCATAGAAAAAGCAAGATCAAATGGATGTCAAATCACTTAAAGCTAAATAACGAGACTCCTAAATACTATACAATAAAAAAGCAAGTTATCCAATGGATAACTTGCTTTTCAAATAATTAATCATACTCGGGTTTAACAAATCAAACCGCTACTGTCGGCTGACTCTCTGAAGCAGATTCCGTTCTTTATCGTAGATTTCGATGGTTAACGGCATCTCGCCAGGAAGCGTATGGGTTGCACAACTGAAACATGGGTCATACGCCCGGAACGCCATTTCGACCATATTTAACAATCCTTCGGTTACCACTTTCCCTGCGGTAATCAGTTTTTCAGCTGCTTGTTTGATTGAGAGCGAAATAGCTGCATGATTGTTAGTCGTTCCAACAATCAGGTTTACTTTGGTAACAATCCCTTTTTCGTCGGTCACATAGTGATGGTATAACGTTCCCCGTGGCGCTTCAACCACACCGACTCCTTCAGTCGGAGTCGCTGTCGGGATAACCCGGACATTTGGGTCGGTAATCTCCGGATCGCTCACCAGTTCCATTAATCGTTCTGCGGCATAAACGAGTTCAACTAACCGTGCCCAATGCATCGCCAGCGTCGCATGAACCGGTTTTCCGCCAAGCGTGCTATAGAACTTCTCATATTCCGCTTGCGCTAGTGGCGTTGCCATACCATCAGCGGCGTTTAATCGCGCTAACGGTGCCGCACGATAGAGCCCGTTATCTTTCCCGAAGACAAACCCTTTCCAGCCAACCTTTTTCAGATATGGGAATTTTAAATAGGTAAATGGTTCAACATGCTCTGCAATATAATCCAAATATTCCGCAGGTTTATATTTATGAAATTCTTTTCCGTCATGGTCAACAACGCGAATATCGCCGTCGTAGAAATTAACGTTATTATTCTTATCTACTAACCCCATATAATAGGTTGGGTATTTGTAGGCATCGCCGAGAATCAAATCTACATAGGCTTGATTTTTCAATACCACATCTTCAAACAGTTTAACTGAGAATTTAGCAAATTCAAGTAAGGATTTGCCCATCTGTTCAATTCTGTCTCGGTCTTCTTTCGATATTCCTTTACTTACTCCACCAGGTAGCGACCAAACTAAATGGGTTGCACGACCGCTAATAATCGTCTGGATATCCTGCGCATACGCTCGATGTTTGATAACTTCACCGCCGATTTCTAATCCGACTTTCTCAACAACACCGAGGATATTCCGTTTCGCCGGGTCGGAATCAGGACCGAGCACAAAATCTGGTGCCGCTAACGCATAGAAATGCGCGATATGACTGTGGAGATAATGCGCACAATAGAAAAGTTCACGAAGTTTTTTAGTCACAGACGGTATCTCTACATGATATACTGCGTCTACGGCCTTACCCGAGGCCATATGATGCGCGCCGGGTCAAACGCCGCAAATTCGTGTTACTATCCGCGGTAGCTCTTCTACCGGCCGACCGACACAGAACCGTTCAAACCCACGTAATTCTGGTACTTGGAAATAGCAATTTTCGACATTTCCGGCATCGTTTAGGAAAATCTCGATTTTCCCGTGACCTTCCAACCGAGTTATCGGGTCAATGGATATACGTTTCATAAAGCGGTGAAGCCTCCTTTCGTTCAGTATTCAGGATAAAGTAGCAAGAAGCAAATACAGGGTTAACCGGCATCATCTTTATCGAGTTTACTACGTTTTAATAATGATTGCGGTAAACTAAACCGATAGAACGTTCCAATCGGGTCTTCTATCTGGTCAATAGTCTTTTGGATTTCGTTCGGGTCTTTCGAATCAATAATCGAGGAAACCGCACTAATCATTTTCGCTCCTTGGTCAATTGCGCCTGGTGCTGGTCCGTAGCAACCTCGACATGGCATCATTGATTTTATACAACGAAGCCCACATCCACCACGAGTCGCCGGTCCCATACAAATGATTCCTTGTTCTAAAAAACACCGTTCTTTATCCGGAACCACGGTATGTGGTCGAGAAAATTTAGTTATTTTTTTCTCTTCTTTTTTCCGTTCACATTCATCACAGAGCGTTTTATTCGATGCACCGACTACCGACCCTTTTGGCGGGAGATTGCCGCTAGCTATCGCTTGCCAGACCGCCACAATCTGATGTACCGCTGGGGGACAACCAGGAACATAATAATCTACAGCAACTATCTGTGCCAATGTACTTACGGTATTATAGAATACCGGGAGATACAATTCTCCTTCCGGAACCGTAACTTTCGGCTGAGGAACTATTTTATCCGGATTAACGGTAGAAAATGTCTGCTGATAGACAATATCAAACACTTGCTGAGCGGACGCTAAATTCGCGAGACCAGGAATCCCGCCAAGATGAGAACAGGAACCAAACGCAACGAGAATTTTTGCTTTTTGCCGGAGCAGATGCGCTAACTCTTCATTTTCCGAATTGCGAATACAACCGTTGAATAACGCGACGTCAATTTCACCGTCAGCCATCGTTTTAACTGCTTGATATTTATGGTCGAGCGCAATTGGCCAGAGAACAATATCTGCTACCTTAGCAATATCGAAAATTTTTTCGTTCGTATCCAACACCGCAACATCGCATCCGCCACATGCACCTGCCCAATATAATGCTAATTTTAATTTGCTCATAGATAATATAGGATAATATATCTATTTGTTGTTATGTTCAGGTTTTTCTTCTTTCATTTCAAGACTTTGCACGCGTTGTTTCCAGTTTAACGGACCGAGTTTACGTACCTGTTCTGTCATTTCATTGACTACTTCAGCAAACCGGTCGCCTTCCGATGCTGATACCCAATCGAGCCGAATTCGTCCTTCTTCTAATCCTAATTGGGTCAACATTTTTTTGAGTAACGGATATCGCCGCATGGTTTTATAGTTTCCTTCCGCATAATGACAATCGCCCGGATGACAACCAAGTATCAATACGCCATCCGCTCCTTCTTCAAACGCTTTTAAAACAAAGGTCGGCTCAACTCTGCCACTACACATCACACGAATAACGCGAACATTCGGCGCATATTTTTTCCGCGAAGTGCCAGCTAAATCCGCACCGGTATAAGAACACCAGTTACATAAAAATCCTACTATTTTCGGTTCAAACTCAGCCATGGCTTAATGACCCCAAAAACCTAATTCCAAAAAAATCTAAATAAATCGTTTAATCATTGAACCAGTGAACCCGACATTAAAAATTTGAGTTATTGAACGATTTATGTGACATTTGGATTTTTTATAAAAGAACCCCTTCAATTTCAGACATAATTTGTTTCGTAGTAAAATGGCGCGCCGTGATTGCTCCACTCGGGCACGCGGCAGCACATGTCCCACAACCTTTACATAATGCTTCATTAATTTCAGAAATTTTCTTATCCGCATTGAATAGTATCGCTGCATAGGGACATAGTTCATTGCAGATTTTACACCCACTACATAAGTCAGGGTCTATTACCGATACCGCCGATTCGATTTCTGCGCTTCCTTTCATAATTAGCGATAATACGGCCGCCGCTGCGGCTGACCCTTGCGCAACTGTATCCGGAATATCTTTCGGTCCCTGACAGACTCCAGCAATGAAAATTCCATCGGTATTTGTTGCTACTGGCCCAAGTTTCGGATGTTTTTCGATAAAGAATCGGTCTTTCCCTTGACTTATCGAGAACATGCGCGCAATTTCTTTCGCATTTTCTGCCGCTTCTAACGCCGTACAGAGCACTACCATATCCACCGGAATCCGACGGACAAGACCTAATAACGTATCTTCAACGCGCACAATCAATTTTCCTTTTTCACCGGGATAGATAGCAAAATCCGATACTTCCGCACCTTTTCCGCGAATAAACCGCACATCTTCCTCCAATAAGCGATGATAAAATTCTTCATATCCTTTTCCGAAACAGCGTAAATCTAAATATAAATCGTATACTTCCGCATTCGTTTTTTCTTTCACCAGATGCGCAAATTTCAAGGCATACATACAACAGACCCGAGAACAATATTCGTTATATTGTTTATCCCGACTCCCGATACAATGCAAAATAGCGATACTTTTCGGCGGTTCACCGTTCGTCATCAACACTTTTCCGCCGGTTGGTCCGGCAGCGCAGTTCAGTCGTTCAAACTCTAGCGCAGTTAGGACGTTGTCGTATTTTCCATATCCATATTGAGTCAAAACACTCGGATCGAATGGCTTGAATCCGGTAGCAATAATCGCTGTCCCAACTTCAATTTCAACCGTTTTATCTTGCATGGTATGGTCAATTGCGCGAGATTCGCAGATTTTAGCGCAGATTTTACATTTACCAGTTTTAAAATGGATACAACTTTCTTTATCAATCACCGGAACGTTCGGAACGGATTGTAGGGTTGGAACATAAATGGGGGTTTTCGGGCCCAGGGTTAATTCTGAATGAACGATTTTTCGGTTTTTATAATCTTCAACTTTTATGTAGCCGGTTGGACAGACAAACGCACAGGCACCGCAAGCGATACACGCATCCGATTCTTTATTAAACGGAACGGCTACTTCTCGATTGCATCCAGTATGAGCGAAGGTTAATGCATGGGCGCCAACCACTTCATCACATATCCGAACACATAATCCGCAAAGAATACATCCGCCTGGTTCTTTTCCGAACCGAGATTCGGTTATCCCATACTGTTTCGCTAAATCCTGAATAACCGGAACATTAGCATTCTGTCCGAGCAGAAATTCGAGATTCATTTTTCGAGCACGCTGGACACGTGGACTATCGGTTACAATCGCGATACCTTCACTTGCTGGATAGTTGCAGGCGGTTACCAACCGACTGCGATTACCCCGATGGAGTTCCACGACACAAAGACGACATGCACCATAGGGTTCCATATGTTCGTAAGTACATAATGCCGGGATCGGTATCCCCAGTTTACTAGCCGATTGGATAAGCGGAGTACCCTTTTCTGCTTTAACCTGAATTCCATTAATCGTAAAGTTAACCGTAGTGAGTGGACTCATATTACCATACCATTTTAGCGTTTAGGTTCGGTGGTTTCGCTGCCGAACCGGGTTTGATACGACATGTTTTATCTCGGATATGACTCCGATATTCTTCGTTAAAATAAACGAGACTGCTTAAAATCGGATTCGTTGCAGTAACCCCAATTTCGCATAATGACGTATCAATCATCACTGCAGCGATTTCTTGTAATAAATCTAAATCTTGTTCGTTTCCTTTCCCATTACTAATTGCAGTTAATATCCGGGAAATATTGCGGATACCTTCTCTGCACGGGGTGCATTTACCGCAAATTTCTTCTTTGAGAAAATCAACATGCGATTTTAGATAATCGACTATACAAAGGTTTTTGGGAATAACAAAAATGCTTCCGCTACCGATAGTGCTTCCAGCAGCAGCTAATTGCTCGAAATCAACCGCAGTTTCTGCAAAGGATTTTTCCGTTCCGCTGTTGAGTGATAAGATTCCGCCGGAAGGACCACCGAAATGGATTCCTTTAATGGTATTTGCAGGAGATGCACCTTCCCCGATATCAGTTATAATTTCTTTGATGGTTATTCCCATCGGGATTTCAATAATTCCGGAATTTTTAATCGCACCGGAAAGGGTAAACAATTTGGTTCCTTTACTTCTCTCCGTTCCGATCCCAGCAAACCACGTACCGCCTCGACCAATAATCACTGGGATATTCGCTAATGTTTCCGGACTATTAATGACAGTAGGTTTATTATAAAGCCCTTGTTCAAGGACATGGACATATTTCGCTCTCGGTTCCGGAACAAACCCTTCAATAGCAGCGAGTAACGCAGTTGCCGCAGCTGTCATATACGAGCCAGCGCCGCGAATAACTTTGAGTTTAAATGAAAATCCGGTTCCGCAAATATCATCGCCTAATAGTCCATATCGTTCCGCTTGTTGGATAGCATTCTGAATTTTTTCGATTGCTCGGGTATACGAACTCCGAAGATAGATATATCCCTCTTTTGCTCCGATAGTATATGCGCCAATGAGCATTCCTTCAATGACCGCATGCGGGTCACTTTCGAACAGGAGCCGGTCTTTCACAGCAATCGGATCGCATTCACTCCCGTTACAAATAATATATTTCACCGGTGCTTCAACTTTTTTCGCTGCTTCCCATTTCAATGCTGTAGGAAATCCTTCCCCGCTCCGTCCCCGAAGTCTAGCAGTTTTCAGTTCGGATACAATCGCGTCAGAAGCTATCTTTTGCGATAAGACTTGATAGAGTGAATAGTATCCACCCTGCGCAATATATTCTTCAATACTATCCGGATTGATAAAACCGCAGTTGCGAGTTATAACTCTTTTTTGCTTGCTATAGAACGGTAGCTCGAATAAGGAAGGAATATGCGCATACTCGGAATTACCCGGCAACACTGAATATTGATGCTGATGCGGATTGAGTAACGTTTCGTTCTGCTCGAGTTTTCCTAGGATAGAATCAGTAACCATTTTCCCGGTTTTTAGGCCGGTGACAATCTCTTCCGCCTTTTTCACATCAACTTTTCCATAGAATACTACCGGTTGATTCGGTTTTCGAACCGCAACAATCGGTTCCTGCTGACAGTATCCAATACACCCGGTCGATGCAACGATAGCGTCAAAATGTAATTGGTCAACTTTCTCCTGAATCTTTCTGAAAACCAAATCTGCACCGGCTGAAATACCACAGGAAGAAACACCAACGGTAATCTTTATCTTATCCGGATACAGTTGTTTATCCGCCTGATGATGTATTTGATGTAAATCGTCTATCGTTTTTATCTTCAGCATACACTCAATTCAGTCTATAGCTATTATGTGCATTTTAGGTTAAAAACCCGAACGCTTTTTTGTTTCTAAATAAATGCGCGACGCTAGTGGTTCTCTCAATCGTTTTATTTATATAGATAATTTACTTTGCGTAATCCCTATTTTAGATTTAGGAGAACATAATCGATATCTATCCCTAATTCGGGGTTTACCCTAATTCCTGAATCTGGAACTCTTTATAGAAACTCGCAACACCATATACCTGCGATAGCGGAACTTGAAGTCGCTGCGCAATTTCGCGTAACGCCGGTTCGGATAATCCTTTATAGCGCTTCTGCACATCCTGCAGAATCATCACCAACGCTTCTTTGCTATTGGCATATTTCTGGCAGGTTTGTTCGATAAATTGACTCATTGCAATATCCATTGTCTCAATCTCGTTACCTAGTTGAAATTTCAGTTAAGAGTCGGTTGTTCAATGTGACAAAACCGTTTATTCTCTAAACCGATACCTATGATTTATCAAAACGAACAATCCTATCGATTATGTTTTCTTAATCACTCGATTGCCGAGTTTAATCACTCGCTTTTTCGGAAGCATCGTTGCCGGACAACTCCCCCAGCATAGCCCGCAACTATTGCATTTATCTTCTTCAACAAATCGCGCTTTCCGGTTAATTTTAACTTTAAAATTCCCAATGAACCCGGAAAAATCCACCACTTCACTATAACTTAACAATTCGATATTTTCATGTTTTCCAACGGAAACCATTTTCGGAGTTAAAATACACGCGGCACAATCTAAAGTCGGGAAGGTTTTATCAAATTGCGCCATATGTCCACCGATTGACGGCTCTTTTTCAACCAGATACACTTTTTTCCCAGCGTTCGCGATTTCTAATGCCGCTTGGATTCCAGCAATACCGCCGCCGACGATTAACACATTCGGATTTATCGCTACTTCTTTCTTTTCCAACGGTTCGAGTTCGATTGCTTTCCGAACAGCTGCACTGACTAACGCTTTCGCTTTCAACGTCGCTTTATCCGGGTCTTCCGTTACCCACGAACATTGTTCTCGGATATTCGCCATCTGGAATAAATAAGGATTCAATCCAGCCTGTTCGCAAGCTTTTCGGAACGTCGATTCATGCATTAATGGAGAACAGGACGCAACTACAACCCGGTCTAATCCCAAGTCTTTAATATCCCGCTTGATTAAATCCTGTCCCGGGTCGGAACACATGAATTTATATTCACGAACAATCGCTACTTCTGGCAAAGTTTTCGCAAATTCGACTACGTCGGAAATATTAACTTTTCCGGCGATATTCGTTCCACAATGACAAACATATACTCCGATTTTATGGCTCATAATAATTCTTAACTTCAGAAAAACTGAAGAACCGAAAAAAACAAACTTGGTTTATTTATTTCTTTACGTTGTTACATTTTTTAGTTTTTCAAGTTATATTTTAAGCTTTTCTAATACGTTAACTGCCGATACTATCCCTTTATGAATCGCTAAATCGTCAACAGGAATTGGTAACGTTAATCCAACCAACTGCGGAAAGAACAAAGTCGGTATCGCATAGTTAGTTTTAAACTTCCGATTAACTTTACCTTGAAATGCATCAAGATTTATCTGGCATAACGGACAAGTGGTTACAATACAATCCGCTTGATTATCTACGGCACACATTAATAAATTATTAACTAACTGCAAGGCTAACTCTTCTTTTGTTCCCATGAGAGAACTACCGCAACATTTTGTTTTCACTGGATAATGTACCGGAGTCGCGCCTAACGTCGTAACTAATTCATCTAACGAAGTCGGCATTTCCGGGTCATCAAAATTATTTTTGGGTCTGACGATTTGGCAACCGTAATAGCAGGCGACATTCAATCCTTTTAGGTCTCGTTTCATTTTCGATTTGATTTTTTGATAGCCGATATCGTTGACATAAACGTCTAAAAGATGGCGGACTTTAACATTACCGGAATACTTCAACCCGCCTTCTGCGAGCGCAATGTCAACTTTCCGTTTCAAATCTGGGTATTCAGCAAGATACAGGTTGGTTTTATTTAATATGGTAAAACAAGAACTACATGGCGCGACAATATCCAACCCCATCTTTTCGGCTAACGCTAGGTTCCGAGCGGAAAAGGTAAACGATAGGAGTTCAGTTACTGAAAGATACGCTGTGGCACCGCAACAGTTCCAATCTTCGAGTTCTTCGAATTCAATTCCCAGCTCTTTACTCACCACTTTGGATGAAATATCATACGCTTTTGCTGTAGCGCTTAATGAACAGCCGGGATAATAAGCATATCGCATAGTTAATGCAAATCCAAAATCCAAAGTTCAAAATCCAAATTAATCGTTAATTAATTCCAAAATCAACCTTTTTTAGGAATGTAATTTGGATTCAGTCATTTCGGATTTAAATATTCGAATTTGTTTCTATCTAAGTTCATCGAGCGATTGCGCTTTTTTCATCATTTTCCGCAGGGATTTAATCCCTTTAATCCGTTCGGGAAAAAACGGGAACCGACCACGCCGGATAAGTTGTAAACTTAACCACGAGTTTTTGAGCATCGCCAGCGGATTGGCTTTTAAATAGTATCGAACCAGCAATTCCGGTTCATGGTTTCTCCCGTAGCGATTGATAATTTGGACGAAATATTTTGCAAATATCGGTGCGGTTACATCTTTAGCGAATTTTTTATCTTTCATCGCCAGTTGTTTCAACGCATACATTACATCGGTAATTTTGATTTCTTGCGGGCAGCGAACGGCACAGGAATAACATGATGCACAGAGCCAAATAGTGTTACTGGATAATACTTCGTCCCGCATACCAGCTCGAATCATCGCCCATAATTTTCGTGGCGCATGATCCATAACGAAACTCACAGGACATGACCCCGTACAAGTTCCACATTGAATACAATCTTTTATTTTTTCGCCAGCCGGTATGGAGTAGATTTCGTCGAGGAAACCGAGCTGCATTTCTTGTTCGATAGTAATTTTTTGATTCGGGTTTGCCATAGCTCCAATTTCGTTTTTTCAGTTATTTCAGAAGACACAAAAAAACCGGTTTCATTTCGACCGGAATACACCTTCAGACATTTCAATTTTGGAATACTATTCTATCATTTAGAACTGTTTGATGTCAATGAAACTTCAAGACTAAACCCGCCCTGCAATTTTCGATTTTAAAGTATCCTGCTCAATATCTATTCAATGTTTGGTCGTATTTTTTTTCTGCGATAGCAATATATTAAATCGGGCAATCGATAATTCCGGTTTGGACATATACTCAACATATTCCGGACCGGTTATCGCTACCAAATCCGCTAATTCAAACGGGATATCAACATCAACCGGTTCGTGATAGAGTTCCGCTAAACTCTTTTTTACTTTCGGTAGTTTTCCTTCGGCAGCGAGTTTTTGTTCCCGAACAACTATCGGACAATCGCCTTCACATTGCCCTTTCAATTCGAACCGTTTACAGTCCCGTTGACCTTTAGCACAATACGTTTTTGATGGCTGAGAAGTTGACGCCATTGATTATTTTCCTCCAGAATGAAAAACCTATGACTCTTCACTAATATATTATACCTTACAGCGCATAAGTTTGTAAAATGATAAATGCTGATTATCAAGCATTATTTCTCGTTACTCTAGATTTTTCAATAGAATATATTTTTTCTATTTCTTACACTATTTGCTAGTTCAGAATGTTTTCTCCTTCTAAAAGAGCAAAGACCATCTCGAACCGAAACTCAGTAGAAAATCTATTGGGTTTATGTTCTTATTTACCATCATAACTCCATAGTATAAATTGTTTAAGAAGATAATCCTAACCTCGGTTCATCTTCTGGAGTATCTACGAACGAGATACCATCTCGTTCGTAGATACTCCCGGATTGCTAACATATTTCCAGAGCAGCGATATTGTGGATAAAAAATTTACTTTTAGCTCTGAATTAATTCGAGTTACGGGCTATACTGGTTTATTAGAACAAAGAGAAGCAGTCTTAACCACTAGACCTTGAATTTAGGTACATCATGATTTCGTCCATCCATGCCGAGGTAAAGAAGTATGTTCCTACAATCATAGACTAAGAAGTGAAACATGTTATTGTTCGGTTTTTTTTACACCAGCAGGTGGTAAGGATTATTTTATGAAATGATTATATCCAAATCGTGTAAGTAGTTCTGACGAACCGTCAGGATGAATTAGGGTTATCCCCTGTTCTTTCGGAACGATTTCGCCAAGGATTGAAATCGGCAGATTGAGTTTCTGTTCAACTTCAGTTTTAACATCGAGAGCCGCATCTGGCGGCATGGTGAAAACCAGTTCGTAATCTTCTCCGCCTTGGAGAGCAAATTCAATCGGATTCTTGTTCGCTAGTTCTGCAACCTTTTTCGTTGTTCCGTGAATTGGGATTTTGTCCGCATAGACTTTCGCGCCAACTCCGCTTGCAAGTCCAATGTTTCGTAAATCGCTAGCCAGTCCATCGCTAGAATCGGTTAACGCATGACATAACGGATGACTGGCAATAATCTGACTAGCTTCAATTCGTGGTTCGGGGGTCAGATGTCTCGCAATAACATAATTCAATTCGGATTTCGGGTTTCGGATTTCGGATGGAATGTTCTGTAACAGCTCAAGTCCGGCAGCGGAACCGCCGAAATCACCGGTCGCTAGGATTAAATCGCCGAGTTGCGCGTGTGACCGCAACGATAGATTTGATATACTAACTTGCCCGGTTAATGCAATATTAATAATAATCTGCGGCGAGGAAACGGTATCCCCGCCGATGATATCAACTTTATATTTCGCCGCTAACTCCCGCATTCCTTTATATACTTCTTCAACCCATTCTACTTCTACATCACCAGCGACACCAAGCGATACCGCCGCTACTCCAGGAAGTCCGCCCATAGCCGCAATATCGCTGATATTCGCTGCTATTGCGCGCCAGCCGATTTGATACCCGGTCGCATACTTCCGAGAAAAATGGATGTTTTCAACCAGCATATCAGTCGTGAATAGAAGATATTCGGAGGTTCCGATATCAATCACAGCCGCATCGTCTCCGATACCAACAATAACATTCGCTCCTGGTTTATCCAAGGAACGAGCGAGCCGCTCGATAAGCTCAAATTCACCAATCTGATTTATTTTCATAACTAAAAAACGGAGAAACGGAAGAACGGAGGAACAAAAATGTTTTTATGTTCTTACGTTCTTTAATTCTTTAGTTCTTAAGTTAGCTTTCATTTGCTAATCGCTGAAAGGGTTCCATCCATTGCAGAAACATATACCACACCATCAGCGACTGCAACAGAATTCATGATATACGACCCAGCAGTGACCTGATATTGCCAGAGGATTTTTCCATCTTTCGCATCAATAGCATAGAGTCGTCCGTCGCAGGAACAGACATACACCAGCCCATCTTTTTCAATCGGCGCAGTCGGAAACCGCATCGGGGAACGATTCAATACGACGGGAGCACTCCAGAGTAAAGTTCCGTCGAGTTTAACTTTTTCAAGCTGGTTATCCCCGCTGAATTTCCGTACATATAACGCATCTTGCGCTCGAGAGATACCGACTCCGACACAGTTCGTGGTTGACCAGGATATCGCACCGGATTGGATATCAATAGCGCTGAGTCGAAAGTCGCGATCGGTAAAGAAAACTAAACTTGTATTTCGTGAAATCACCGGCGGACAATCTGCCGCACTATAATATTCTTTGGCTGCAGTCCGAAACGCGCTCCCTGCCGCTTGACTATGCCATCGGGTTTTTCCGGTCTGCCCATCCAGAGCGTAAATATACGAATCCCACGCTCCGAAATAAACGACACCGTTAAGTACCGCCGGTTTCTGTTCAATAGCATAATTCGGTTCGATATTCTGCCATTTCAATTCGCCAGTCAACGCATCGAGCGCAACGAATTTCCCGCTATTCGACCCGATATAAATAATGCCGTTTTCAATCACCGGCGAAGAATATACTGGCGAACCAACCTGATACTTCCATTTGAGTTTGCCATCACGTGATACCGCATAAACGTTTCCATCGCCAGACCCGAAGTAAATTAAATTTCCATATACTAGCGGAGAACTGAGTATTTCGCCATTCGTCTGGTATGCCCAGAAAAATGTTCCACCAGCGGAAAAGGCATAGAGTTTTCCGTCATTCGCACCGACATAAACCATCCCGTCAGCGACTGCCGGCGTCGATTTACTCGAGCCACCGAGCTGATACCGCCATTTTGCTTTCGGCAGGTCTGGATTTTCGACATAGAACCGCACAGTTCGGTAAACGGTTGTATTACTTAATATAAAACTTACTTTAACGAAATGCGCCCCATTAATTAATCCGGTAACTGTCGTTGTTGTGCCGTAATAGAAATCTAAATACGGTAACGGCATTTTCACACCGTCATCAATTTGGTAGAATGCGGATTTTACATCTTTCGCATTCCGAATCGTTGCGCGAATCGTTAGCATACCGGAATTTATCACCTGTGCCGTGGTTGGATTATGGATCGTAATAATAGGATAGGTAGCTGAACTTGGGATTTCTTTTTCAATCAAGTTCATTGTTGCTACAGTTTCAGATGCTAAGGTATATGCAACTTGCAGTTTATTTTTAGTTATATTGATAACGTTATATCCTGCTTTTGCACCGTAGGTACTTCCGCCTTGGACACCGGAGATGCCATCGAAATCATACGCAACCGCATTATGTCCATGTCCGACAAGGAGCAGCACGACGTTATACGGACGGAGCGTATCTAAAAAAGTATATCGGTCAATGGGGGTCGCATATTCATTCGCATCGAGTGGATGATGGAAAAAAATGAACACTGGCGTCTTCTGACCAACCTTATCCAAATCCTGTTTCAGCCAATTCAGCATTTCAACTCCGAACGACGGCAGTGGTTCATGCAATGTCGGCGAACAGATACCGACAAAATGACAGCCGAACGTATCGAATGAATAATAGGGAGAACCGTATAGTTCTCGGATAGTCTGCTGTAATGCTCCTTGGGTATTATCATGGTTCCCGAGCTGATGGTATATCGGGATGCGATATTGTGCGAAATAGGAGGTATATGCGCTCCATCCACGATACCCGAATTCAGTCAAATCACCAGTCGCGAGGATAAACGACGGCGGCTGACTCATGGTTTTAAACGGCGCTAAATATACCGGCCGAAGTTTTGCTAGTTGCGCTATCGTTGAAGCGCTAGATAACGATGGCGAATGGATATCGCTAATTTGCCAGAAGGTGAAATCTTGCACAGCAGCAAATGCGGGACAAGCTACGAATATGCTTATTCCAATAATAATATAGACTAGTTTAGAAATAGGTTCTTTACCAGACTGAAATAGATACATAAGCTAACCTCCATAAAAAAAGAATTATTATACTTTTTATTATACCAGAATTTTAGCGAACGTACTCTTTTTTTATCCGAAACCAGTTTGCTATACTATATTCTTATATGCAATCTTATTCTGACCAGATCAAAATCGGCTGTTGCGGTTTCCCAGTTCGAAAAGAAGAATACTTCAAGCATTTTACCATTATCGAAATCCAGCAGACGTTCTATCAAATTCCGGAAGAGCGGTTTGCGGTTAATTGGCGGAGTTTAGCGCCAGCGAATTTTGAGTTTACTATGAAAGCGTGGCAGCTAATCACGCATTTACCATCAAGCCCAACGTATCGCAGAACCAGAATTTCTATTCCGAAAAATCACCAGAACAATTATGGGAATTTTAAACCGACAGATGAAGTCTTCTTAGCATATCAACAGACCGAAAAGATAGCTGAAATTCTACAAGCGACTCTCATTATCTTCCAGTGCCCAGCAAGCTTTAAGCCGACCCCAGAAAACATCAATAATATGAAACAGTTCTTTAGTACCATTGAACGGAAACAACAGGTTCGGTTCGGCTGGGAACCACGAGGCAACTGGGATGATAAGATAATCAAATCACTTTGCGAAGAACTGGGTTTGATTCATATCGTTGACCCGTTTAAAAATACAAGCGTAACCCGAGATTTCCGATATTGGCGACTGCATGGGATTGGTGGATATGGTTATCAATATACCGGACAAGATTTGCATTATCTCAAACAGCGCATAGAAGAAGAGCCGATTCCGAGTTCATATATTATGTTCAACAACGTTTTTATGTTCCAAGACGCACTGCGCTTTAAAACCATGCTCGAAAATCAGTAATGCTATGTTAATTGGCTGAACTGCCTGACATATAATAGCCAAACACTTTTTCCCGTAAACCCTAAAAATGTTCTACGGGTTATATTTTTTGAATCTTGTTGAAGGATATAATTAAATATTTTTTTGCGTGTTCCCGATTTTCAAGCCATTAGAAAATCCTATTTCATTAAAACTAGTTATCTCGCTTAATATTTTATATGATAAACCAATAAAATATGAATACACAGGAATTTTGGTTAGCATATTGGCTACGCTCATAAAATAAGCAGATTCTTTAGATGCATCTTCATAAAATAATTCTATATGAAGTTCCACATCGTTGGTTGCCAGCAAATTGTGACCGGGCTAATTCATTTTTTTGGTAAATCCTGTTTTATGGTTTCAGCGTCTTGTGCCGTAGAAGTAAAAGCAACTAGCACATATTGCTCAAGAGATACGCCGAGATTCCTTTTAAACTATTTAGCTACTAATTGATTTTGTAATCTTGATTTGCCAAGATGAATTCGGGTCTAAATCTAAGATCCAGTTTGGCATAACAACTGAACTCTGATATACCCGTTCGAATCCAGCTTCAGAATTAGAAATCGTTTCTATCGGGAATCGCCATACGGTTGCCGGAGTATCAAACTTAAGATTGATATCTAGTTTCTGCCATTCATCGACCAACCCGAGTTCAGTTACACCTGATATTTCTCCGAAACTAGCGAGTTTTCTATCTGATAACTCTTTCCCTGGGAAATAATAATATCGGTTATCCGCATTCCCCGCAAGAAGCGAAAAGTTAAACTCGATACCAAACTTAACCGCAATCCGTTTTTGCGAGAGATTCTTCACCGTATATTTTATATCAATCACAGGTTCATCTTTCGCAATCTGAATGGTTTTGCCTACCCAAATCGGTTCCTGTTTTCCTTCATACCAGACGTACCCAGACCGCGTTAATTCAACAACTGCATTTTTGATTTTAGATTGTGGATTGCGAATTGCAGATTTATAAGCTTGATTAACGAAATCACCGAGTTCTGCATATTCGCATTTGCTGAATTCATCGAGCGTCGCATTCACCGGCATAAAATGGTCAAGTAACGAATACCGCTGATACCAATCGTAATGTAAATACTGTTCGAGATGCGCTTCTTTCGCTCTCACTATATCATGGATACTTTTCGTTTCCTGCGTTTCCGATTCGGTTAGCGAGGGAACTTGGGCATGGATGATTTTCTCATGATACGCTTCTTTTTTCCGAGATAAGGTATTTAGTAGATTAAAATTAATTTTTTTAATATCTAATTCAAACAATGCACCGCCATAATTCGGTTTGAAATACAGATTTAACTGCGCAGTATTGACTAAAATCTCCGGATAACCATCTGCATCGAAATCAAGCTGGTCGACGTCAATCCAAGATTTAGTTTTATGGTTAACCGAATCAACAAGTTTTTCCGCTTCAATCAGTTTTCGATAGAGGGTATCTCGCAAATAATTTAGATAGAGTCCGCCGAATAGTCCATGCCAATATCCGCAGTTGGTCTGACCTGCCCAGAGTGCATCTTGTGCAGCTAAAACCAACGGATGCACCTGCGTTTTTTCGTTTCTTGTCGCTAGGTCTTGCACCTTCTTGCTGACATACAGCATCTTTTTATGGATATTATTCGATTCAGGATATTTAACCAGAAAATTCCGCCAGAACCCACCACGGATAAAATGCTTATTCGGTTTATATTTCCCTTGCTTATCTAAATCTTCAACCAGAGATTCATATTGGAGAATCGCTGCAGTCGGCATCGCCCACTCCATCATTTCGGTATAAGAAGCGGTCGGCAGATAAATCCGTCCGAGCGGCGGAATCATCGCCAAACATTCCGAAAACGTTATCGGGTCAATCCAATCGAGGTTCTTTTCGATTTCGTCTAAAAACCGGTTCAGCCATCCTTTAACATAGCAATGTTCATACGTTCCAGGCCAGATACCGAATTTCTCGCCGTCATCCGCCATAACGACGACATGATGTCCCGGTTTATCCGCAACTCGTTTAAAGAATTCGATGGTTTTCCCTGGTTCCTGAAATGGAATAGTATATCGTAAGGTTTGACTGATTGGAAATATTGCTAGTGTTTTGCCGAGCTCTTCGGTTAAAAAATATCCCCAGGTCTCTTCTTCCGATAATCCAGCGGAGAGAAAATGTGAGTCGTCAGTGACAGTATATTTAATGCCAGCATCAACAAACGTTCCAGCAAGTTGCGGTTCCCAGACTCGTTCGGCTAGCCATGCGCCGGTGGGGTTATATCCTGTTTTCTGTTTAACATACTCAGTTAATTTGCGGATTTGACCTTGTCGGTCATGTTCAGGGATAACTGAAAGAATAGGTTCATAATATCCACCGGTCATCATTTCCGCTTGTCCACGGGTTACCATAGTTTTTAGGTTATCATTCAATTCCGGATGATGCTGGTTCAGCCATTCATAGAGATATCCGGTGAAATGCCAGGTGATTTTAAACTGCGGATGGTTTAGAAATGTTTCTACCAGCGGTTTATATGCTTTTTGATATCCTTCTTCGAAAACATGTTCGAAATTGCCGATCGGCTGATGATTATGGAATCCGAGAATAAATTTAATCGGTTTAGCCATAGAGCAAAGATAATGTGCAATTCATCATTAAATTTTTTTATGGTTTTCCTTATAAAAACTATATCTTATCTTACTTTAAATATATGTAAAGTTTCAAGGTTGTGGAACCAACTGAATTTTCCCATGTGGGTTACTGCAATAACAGAAATATTGACATCTTGATTAAAACTCGTTAATCTTATATTATATTAGTCGAAATAAATAAAGGTGTATTGTTTGTATCTTGGTGTCTTTGTGGTTAGAGTATTATGAAAATCGTCACCGCTGAACAAATGAAACAAATCGACCGCATCGCAATTGACCAGCGGTCTATCCCAAGTCTTCATCTGATGGAACACGCTGGGAAATCGGTTACAGAAGCGGTTTTACATCATTATCCGGATGCGAAAAGAATCGCGATTTTCGTTGGTAAAGGGAACAACGGCGGTGATGCGCTGGTAGGAGCGCGATTGTTACATCAGCGGAAGA
>JAOAEQ010000035.1 GCA_026416715.1 bacterium | reverse complement strand
CTCTGCGGTGAAAAAGAAAGAAATAAAATCGGGCTTGATATATCCAACCCCGATGATTGGAAATCTCACCAAAGAAAAATTTTCAGCCGCTCGATCATTAATACATCAAGCCCTAATCAAAAACCTATTACGGACCGAGTCGAATCAAATCGCCGTTGCTGGTTATCCCATTCGTCGGGTCGTAGAGATGATAATTCGACCCTGGCGTTGTTCCGTCCCACGCCTGGTCATAATCTCCGTCTGGCGCAACACAACTCAAATACCATTTCCGACTGTTGCTAATATCGAACATCGTCCATGGATATCCCCAGCCGGCTATCAAATCATCATGACTTTTCCGGTCGGTATAATAATAGAACGCTACGGGATTCGTCGCCCCGAACGGAAGCCACGGCTGCCATTTATACTTCGGTAACGACGTTAAATACGCTACTGGCGTCGTCAGACAGACGAGTTTCTGCTGATAATCAACGGTATATCCAACATACGGATACTCGTTATGGTCAACAGCATACGCTTCTAATCCGGTAGCGAGTGTTCGCATTGCCGATTCACTATCCGCAACTTTCGCGCGCGTTTGCGCTGCGAGAAAATTCGGAATCGCGATCGCCGCTAGAATCGCAATTATCGCCACGACAATCAACAACTCGATTAACGTGAATCCGAGTTCGAACCTAGTCAACTGCCGCAGTTTTATGATATACATATATACGCCTCCTTTCTCTATTAAGGTGGTACCGCAGAATCAGACTACTCGGACTCGCAGCTCGAATCCAGTCTGGTTCTGCGGGTTTCTCAGTCAGTTCAAGGTATGCGGCCGATTCCCGGTCGGGTCAAGTTGTGTGCGGATAATATCTCCGTTACTGATTACGCCGTTACTCGGGTCATAGAATTCTGACGGATTCCATACCCGGTCAGGACCAACGCTTTGCAGGCGCCATGACCCACTCCACTGGATTGCACCCGGCGGATATCGCCGCTGGAATATCGGCCAGGTTTGCGCTTTCAGAATCAATTCCGGAATATTTTCATAACCGTATCGGCGCCAGATTTCATCCGGAAAATACGCCGATTTATCATAGTTCCCGCCAAACGGACACCATAGGTTTGAACTGGAGAGATACGGAATCGGCGTGGTTAAAACGTTTGGAACATACCACCATTTCAATTCAGACCCTTGAATGATCGGCGGACCGCCCATAAACCCCGGTTCTACCATACTCGGATACGATTCATTA
Source organism: bacterium (assembly GCA_026416715.1). Taxonomy (NCBI): domain Bacteria; species bacterium. The sequence continues at coordinate 23,689 of JAOAEQ010000035.1, read as the reverse complement.
TCAATTCGATATATTTCTAACGCAGTCGCTATCGTGCGTAAATCTTCTTGTGCGCGCGATACTTTAGCTCGAAGTTGCGCCGCGAGATAGTTCGGTATCGCTACGGCAGCTAGCAGCGTAACGATAGCGACGACCGCTAAAAGTTCAATGAGCGTAACCCCGGCGTGGTTCATGCACTTCACTCGCTGCGAATCTTGCCGGCGGAGTATCGGATTTGCGTTCAATCCTGCTTACCCTCCGTTTGGTATTGAGCGAGATATTCCAATATCTCTTCGGTATGTTTTATTCGAATCGCGCCGTGCTGATATATTCGCTCGTAGAACGATTTCGCTTTTCCGCCAGTGAAATCAAATGGGTCTTGCGGTTCGATAACGAACAATCGTTTCTTCTGTTCAGCGGCGTAGAGCGCTAATGCTAAATTCGCTAGATTCCCATTTCCAACCATAATTCGCGCAAGTATAACGCAATCGGTTCGGTCGATTAGATTCCGGCATCGGTTCATTGCTTGGTCTGAAATCGGCGAAAATGGCTGCTCGCGCACTACTTCGAGATGTAACGAATTCGCCACGAGCTCGTCCGTATCGCCAATGTTCAATACCCCTACCGTCACCGGATACCCTTCAATCGCTAGACGACGTAATAATGACGCACTCGCGCCACCACCGCCGATAACATGAACCTTAGTCGTTTTCGGTTCATATCGTTCAAACGGACTCCAGCTCAGCAGGTTCACTTGCGGAACGCCGGTTAGCGGATGTTCACTGACAACCACGTTCGTTCCATACACCTGCCGGATATTCTCTTCGGTAATCACTTCTTGCGGTGAGCCGGAACAAAAAATGGTTCCGTCGAAAAGTAGGATTAATCGGTGGCAATATCCAGCAGCGAGATTTATATCGTGCGTAACGAAAATAACGGTTAGATTCTCTTCCACATTCAACCGTTTCACTAAATCGAGAATTTCTATCTGATGGTTCAAATCGAGATGCGCTGTCGGTTCGTCTAATAGGAGAATTGTCGGCTCTTGCACCAACGCTCGCGCGATAAGCGCTCGCTGTTTCTCGCCGCCACTTAACGCATCGAAATATCGCTCGGATACTTCAAGCGTATCGGTTAACGCCATCGCTTGGTTCAGAATCGCAACATCTTTACTCGATTCAAATTGGAGCAGACGCAAATGCGGCGTTCGTCCCATTAAAACAATTTCACGAACTGTATAGTTGAACGGAACGAACGTATCCTGCGGAACTACCGCAATGCGTTTGGCAAGTTCGTTCCGAGTCCACAATGCGATTTCCTTCCCAGAAATCAGGATTGTTCCAGATTGCGCTTGCAATATGCCGGTTAATAAACGGAGTAAGGTGGTTTTACCCGACCCGTTCGGGCCAATTATCCCGAGGATTTCACCGGGTTCTACCGCAAACGTTATATCTGACAAGATAGCGGTTCTACCGTAGGCAAAAGTTATCTTCTCAACCTGAATGAGCGGTTGCATAGTTTCTGCTATAGAATCTGGAAACCTAGAATCCACGCCATTTTTTTGACCGCAAAATATAAATGAAAAACGGCGCTCCGGTTAATGCGGTAATAACACCGACGGGAATTTCGGTTGGCGCGATAATCGTTCGCGCGATGGTATCCGCAAGAATCAGGAATATGGCACCGCTTAATCCGGCTGCGGGTAACAATATTCGGTGGTCTGACCCGACAATAGAACGAACGATGTGCGGTATCATTAAGCCAATGAACCCGATTATCCCACTGATACTCACCACCGCTCCAGCAATTATCGCCGCTGCAATAAAAACAATTCGTTTCGTTCGTTCAACGTCGATTCCTAATTGCATTGCGGATTCATCACCTAAACTTAACACATTCAAATGCCGAGAATAAACCCATAAGATTATCCAGCCGAATAACAGAAAGAGTGATACCACAAACAATAATTTCGGGTCAACGATGTCTAAATGTCCCATCATCCATAGGATAAATCGCTGAATATTATCTGCTTCTATAACCGACGCGAGAACCATGATTATCGCTGAAAAAAATGCGTTCACAATCACGCCAGCAAGTAATAGCGTTATACTATGCAACCGCCCGTTCGATTGCGCAATCGCGAAAATGATTACAATTGTTCCCAACCCACCTAGGAAAGAAAAAATCGGAAGTGTGCTGAGACCAAGCCAGGATGACGGTAGCGGTAATGCCATAGCGATAACCGCTCCGACCGCCGCACCAGAACTCACCCCGATAACGAACGGATCCGCTAACGGATTACGGAGTAACGCTTGGAAAATCACGCCCGCTGACGCTAACGCGAATCCCGCTAGTAACGCAACGAGGATTCGTGGTAACCGCACGTCAAGGATAATGGTTTGTTCGGTCATAGACCAGTTCATCTGCCAAGGGAACCGAAGAAACTGAGCGGTTAATATTTTCATCGTCGTTATCGGATTTATCGAAACTGCACCGAATCCGGTACTCAAACATATGGTAATCCCTAACGTGATTAATAGAACGAAAAGAATAATAATCAATTGTTTAACCATAAGATATATTTCCTTATTCGAGTTAACGCACCATTCGGCCGTTCTCTGATATTTGCAATCAACGATGGATGAGGGTTTCCAGCGTTTCAAGTCCTTCAATGATTCTAGGACTCGGTCGCGCAATGATATCGCTGTTAATCGAATATACCCGATGATTGCGTACCGCAGGTATCTGCTGCCATTTCTGCCATCGGGTATAGACGGTTGTATCCGCTTGATTCAGCATATTTGCAACGATAATGACTTCCGGTTGCTGCCGGATAATCTCTTCCAGACTATATTTCGGATATTTGATTTTAGCATTATGCGCAAGATTGTTCCCGCCAGCGAGCGAAATTAAACTATCGGTGAATGTCCCTTGTCCGGCGGTAATCAGCGGCTGTTCTGACCAGAGAAATAACACGTTCGGTTTCGGGACACCTTGTGTTCTACGCTGTACCTGCAGAATCCGCTGCTCCAACTGCTGGATTAACGATTCCGCTTGCGGAACGGTTCCGGTAACTTCACCGAGCCGCCGAATCGTGGTTAGAATACCGAAAATCGATTCCGGATTAATCACGTAGTATGGCAAATTGAGTCGCGCGAGCTGGTTGGCAATAGCATCTTGATTACTATCCGCAGTAAGTATGATCACATCCGGACGTAATGCAATAATCTGTTCGAGGTTTGGGTTGCTGAACCCGCCGATTTTCGGTTTCGATTTCGCTCGTTCCGGATAATCGCAATAATCAGTTACACCGACTATCCGACTCTCTAAACCGAGCGCAAAGAGAATCTCGGTTATATTCGGTGCAAGCGAAACAATGCGTTTCGGCGGGAATTGCGGAAGAACAACTTTATGACCGAGTTCATCGGTAACGGTAACCTGCGTTGCGGAATATGCGGTAAAGAAAAGCAAGACCAAAAAAAACGAAACCAATACAATCAGGAGATGAATTTTTGGAGTTGTATTCGCCGGATTTAGTTGGATTCGTTCAACTCGCATAAACAAAAAAAATCCCCAACCCTTCCGGTTGCGAAGAGTTGGGGATTGTTCGAACGAAATAATATATCCTCAAACCCTTTACCGCGAAGGGTTCTCGACTGAAATCGAGTCGGACATATTCAGGCAGGTTTCCTGGCTTATGGGCGAAATTGTTCTTCCTACTCCCTACGTCTTCCCATTTCGATAGGTATCGAAACAGTGACTTCGCGCTAGGTTTCGTTCCCAATCACAGTGGCGGGACCGCAGTGGATTATTTCACCACTTTCCCTAACACCTGAATATCGTTTTCTTTCAATTGATAAAATTATTATATCTAATTCTTATGATAAAATCAAGCGGATTTTTTGCAATTATATTTTGTTTGTATTGCATGTATGAATTATTCTTTTAGTCAACTCGATTCGTCCCGATGCATCATGTGTATCTATTGTGAACCTCGGCGTTCTCGGCGACCTCGGCGGTGAAAAGCTTCCCCAGTATCCTCTCCTGGATTTTGGACTGCGAAAGCTCTGCTTTCGCTCTGTCTTTCGGAAGCTTTGCTTCCGTATTTATGCTCTTAGCTAATCCCGTCAGGGATGATTGATATTAGCCCAGCCATTCATGGCTGGGTCGCTATGCGGCATCGTTTCGTTAGTCCCGTTAGGGACGATTGAATACACCCGTCGCGAGGATGAACATACGTTCAGCCGTCCCTAACGGGACTACCTCGTTTTTCTTTCGAACTGATTCCCAGCATTTCATACTGGGCTAAATCCAATCGCCCTTATCAGGGCTAACAACCGGCAACAAAACTTTTTTCACCGCAAAGAACGATGAACTCGCTGAGAAAAAAAATTGGTTGAGATTATACCAACGGGAATACTGGGATTATATTTGACAAAATTGCTTAATTACGGTAAAATAATTGTCTATTTTAGTAAGGAGAAAAACTGGAAAAGTATGAAAAGTTATCACGCTAAACCAAATCAACTTACACCCAAATGGTATCTCTTTGATGCGGAAGGACAAACACTGGGCAAACTCGCAACTAAAGTTGCATTCTATCTCTGCGGTAAACACCTGCCAACCTATACGCCAGGAGTAGATATGGGCAACCATGTCATTGTCGTTAACGCAGAAAAAATCAAGGTTACCGGAAAAAAACTGCAGGATAAATGGTATTTCCATCATTCCGGATATCCTGGCGGATTGAAAGTAACTAAACTAGAAACGATGCTTGAAAAAAAACCGGAAATGGTAATTACGTTAGCAGTTCGCGGAATGGTGCCGAGCGGTCCATTAGGTCGGAAATGTTTGCGGCGTCTGTATGTCTATCGCGGGAAAGACCATCCGCATCAAGCGCAAAATCCGGAATTAATCTCTTCATTGAATAAACATTAAACTCGAGATTACCCTTACGATAGCGTTAGGTGAAATAAGACGCTATCACCACAATATCAATTCAATTTTGGAGGGAAAATGGCCGTTAAAAAAGAATCGAAAGAAACTAAAGAGAAAGCATCCGCTCAATCCGAACTGAAACAAGAGGAACTCGCTAAATCGAAACAGATGAAACGAGCTGAACCAGATAAAGAAGTCGGAACTGGTAAAAAGAAAAAAAGCGAACCGGTAGTGGCTGAAAAAAAGAGCGTGAAACCGAGAGTGAAAAAAGTAGAACCCGCTAAACTTGAACCGGAACCATCTGAACCGGCATCGGCTAAAATAGAAATAGTTACTGTTCCGGAACCAGCGTCGGCAGTAGCAGCGAGTGCCGGTGAACCGACTCCAGTAGCTCAAACAGAACCGAAAGAAACGACTGCGGCTGGAACCGCTTCGATACCGGAGGTCGCTTGGGGTACCGGCAGACGGAAAACCGCTGTCGCTAAAGTTCGGCTAGTTCCTGGCAAAGGGCGGATTCTGGTTAATGGGTTAGTAGTTGCGAAATATTTCGGTCGGAAACTTTTTGAATCCATGATTAAAGAACCGTTAAAATTGACGCAGAGTTTAGGTCGGTTCGATGTGATTGCAGCGGTTAGCGGCGGCGGGATAACCGGACAAGCGGGAGCGGTTCGCCATGGAATCGCGCGCGCGTTATTGCAGGTGAATCCGGAATTTCGCAAAGTGTTACGCTCGGAAGGGTTACTGACTCGTGACCCGAGAATGAAAGAGCGGAAAAAATACGGACAAAAAGGCGCTCGGAAACGGTTCCAGTTCTCGAAACGGTAAGCGGAACCAACTGGTTTGCAGGGAACGATTTCGCATCGGCTTAGCTTAGCGGATACCAAGGGCGATTCGAATACGAACTCGCCCTTTTTTATTGCAGAAGGTCATCTTGCGTTCGCTATGAATAACGATTGCGTGAATTCGATGCGACTATCTCTATTACGAAATTGAGTATAGCGATATGGAAAATCGGAAAACCGTTTACCAGATTGCATTAGCAATACTCAGTGGGATATTATTGCGATTAAGCTATCCGACGGTACCGTTTGCGAATTTAGCTTGGATTGCGCTCGTCCCGCTATTTCTTGCGATTGAAAACCAGCCAATTAAACGAACCGCACTTTTCGGATTTATCACCGGCTACATCTATTTTTACAGCATTCTCTACTGGCTAAATCTGGTTGCGCGATTCAGTTGGCTCGTTATTCCAGGATTAATTGTTTTAGCTGGGTATCTCGCATTATATTTCACCGCAGCGGTTGTTCTCCTGAATTGGCTAGTCCCAAGACAATGCGGATTGCGAGTTGTTGTTGCGGCAGCTCTCTGGGTCGGATTAGAGTATTTTCGACAGGTGGGTCAGTTCGGGTTCGCCTGGGGAATTCTCGGATATACGCAATGGAATAATCTCCCGATGATTCAACTCGCGACGTTGACTAGCGTTCTTGGTCTATCATTCCTCATTGTTTTCGTGAATGCTAGTCTGAGCTATTTCATTAGCGCAATTCGAAACCGGATACCGTTCAAAAAGCTCATCGCATTGGTTATCATTATTTCGGGTATGTTCATCTCAGTTTACTGGTATGGGAATAGGCAGATGGAATTGAATAACCGTCTCTCCGGACGGAAAACTATTCGCGTAGCGGTGGTTCAAGGGAATATACCACAAGAGCTGAAATGGGACGAAACGAAACTAACTGAATATCAGGAGATACATTTCCGGTTAACTGAATCGGCTATTGCACAATATTCACCGGAGTTAGTTATCTGGCCAGAAACCGCTATCACAGAACCGATACGCGCACATCCGGAACTAGTCACCCGATTTCAGCGCTTAGCCAAACAAAATACTATCCATTTTTTAATCGGAAGTCCGGATGTTGTATCCGAAAACGGTAAGGAAAAACTATTTAATAGCGCCGTCCAGATTAGCGCTGACCACGGTATCATAAATACCTACGATAAAACTGTGTTAGTTCCGTTTGGAGAATATGTGCCATTTAGCGATTTTGTTCCGATTCTTAAACACATCATTCAAGGACCAGGAGATTTCAGTCCAGGAAATCGTCCGACTCAATTCACCTTGTTATCCAGAGATTCTACTCCGTTCTCGTTTACAGCAGTGATTTGTTTCGAATCGACTATGGCACAGCTGGTTCGACGTTTTATGCGCAATCCAGTGGATTTTTTAGTGATTATCACTAACGACGCTTGGTTTGGCAACTCGGAAGCACCGTATCAACATGCGTATATGGCGGTATTTCGTGCAGTCGAAAATAGAACGTATATCGCGCGTGCCGCAAATACCGGGTATTCGTGTTTCATCAATCCTTTCGGACAGATTCTCGCTGGACGCAATCTCGGGTCTCGTGGAGTTCTCGTTTATGATATCCAACCCAGACAAACACGCACGTTCTATACCCAATACGGCGATATCTTTGCGTATCTGTGTATGTTCTATGTGGTCGTAATAGCCGGTTCAACGTTGCGACAAAATCGCAAAGATACCTCGGAGAATCAGGATATTTGAATTCGCTAGTTCTCTTTTAGTTGAAAAGAACGATTCAATGTGTTAAAATTTCTTGATGAACATTTCTAACGTAATCAACGATGTATTGTAAGGATACCCTATATGCCAGTTGGAAAAAAGAAAAAACCGGAATTATCCGTTGATGAACAAATCGAAAAACAAAAAGCTGAAGTGCCTGAAAAACTCGCTATATTACCCTTGCGAGATACGGTCGTCTATCCCTACATGGTCGCGCCGTTGGTCATCGCTCGCGAGAAATCAGTCAAACTCATCGATGACGCGTTAGCGGGAACGCGCATTATTGGCATCGTTGCGCAACGAAAACCAGAAATCGATGACCCGACTCCGGCCGATGTCTATGAAATTGGCGTTGCCGCAACTATCTTGAAAATGCTCAAATTCCCCGACGGTAGTATCCGTTTACTCATTCAAGGGTTAACCCGAATCCGAATTAAAAAATTCGTCGCTGTTACACCGTATCTGACCGCACGAATTGAGGTTATTCCAGATAAAACGGAACATTCGGTTGAACTTGAAGCGTTGATGCGGAACGTCTTGGATTTGTTCTCTAAAATTGTTTCGTTAGCGCCCCATATGCCGGATGAACTCCAAATCGCTGCTATGAACCTGAAAGACCCGAGTAAAATGGCTGACCTGATTGCGGCAAACCTCAATCTAACAGTTGCGGAAAAACAAACGATCCTGGAAACTATCGATACCAAAGAACGATTGAAAAAATTGAGTGTTTTCTTAACCAAAGAACTAGAAGTATTAGAGCTCGGTAGTAAAATCCAGTCGCAAGTTAAAACGGAAATAGATAAAACCCAACGGGAATACGTCCTGCGCGAACAGTTGAAAGCGATTCAAAAAGAACTCGGTGAATCGGATGAACGAACTATGGAAATCGCAGAGTTCCAGCAAAAGATTAAAGATGCGAAAATGCCGGAACTGGTCGAAAAAGAAGCACTCAAAGAACTCAATCGCCTAGCGAAAATGCCACCAGCTGCCGCTGAATATACAGTTTCACGAACCTACCTCGACTGGCTGGTCTCACTACCCTGGTCGAAAAGCACTACCGATACACTGGATATTAAACAAGCACATGCTATCCTCGAAGAAGACCATTATGACCTCGATAAAGTTAAAGAACGTATCCTAGAGTATCTCTCGGTACGGAAACTGAAAGCGGATATGAAAGGACCGATTCTCTGTTTTGTCGGACCGCCAGGTGTCGGAAAAACGTCGTTAGGGAGGTCGATTGCGCGCGCCATGGGTAGAAAATTCGTCCGATTATCACTCGGCGGCGTTCGCGATGAAGCGGAAATTCGCGGGCATCGCCGAACCTATATCGGCGCATTACCTGGCAGAATCATTCAAGGGATTCGTTCCGCAGAATCGAATAATCCGGTGTTTATGCTCGATGAAGTCGATAAAATCGGAATAGATTTCCGTGGTGACCCAGCGTCGGCGCTGCTCGAAGTGCTAGATCCGGAACAAAATTTTAGTTTCGTCGACCATTATCTCGACGTCCCGTTCGATTTATCGAAAGTGTTCTTTATAACGACGGCGAATATCCTCGATACCATTCCTTCCGCATTACGTGACCGTATGGAAGTATTGCATCTCCCAGGATATACTGAAGAAGAAAAACTGCAAATCGCTAAAAAATATCTTATCCCGAAACAAATCCAAGAAAATGGATTGAGTCCGGAATTGATTGCATTCGAGGATACTGCTATCCAGCGGATTATCTCCGATTACACTCGAGAAGCTGGCGTGCGCAATTTAGAACGTGAAATCGGAAATATCTGCCGGAAAGTAGCACGTCGTTTTGCTGAAAGTCTCTCATCAGCATCAGCGGCAAAACCATCCGGACCAGATACACCTCCAGTAACCACTACACCGCAAACTGAATCACCACCAAAACTTGACCTGAGTCATATCCCACAAACGAAAATCATCGCTGAAAATTTATCCGACTATCTCGGTCCGGCGAAATTTTTCCCTGAAGTTGCAGAACGACACAGCGAAATTGGCGTTGCTACCGGTCTCGCTTGGACGCAAACTGGCGGTGAAATCCTCAATATCGAATCGACGAAAATGCGCGGTAAAAAAGGATTAACCTTAACCGGTCAACTCGGCGACGTTATGAAAGAATCGGCGCAAGCGGCGTTATCGTATGTTCGGTCACGCGCACAAGCGTTAGCGATTCCAGAGGATTTCTTCGAAAATTACGATATCCACATCCATGTTCCTGCAGGCGCTATCCCGAAAGATGGTCCTTCCGCAGGAATAACCATGGCAACATCGTTAGCCTCGCTCATGACTGAACGACCGGTTCGTCACGATATTGCTATGACCGGCGAAATAACGTTACGGGGTAAAGTATTGCCTATTGGCGGAGTCAAAGAGAAAGTGTTAGCTGCACGACGCGCTGGAATAAAAACGGTTATTCTCCCCAAAAAGAACGAAAAAGATTTGCTCGATGTGCCTGAAAATATCAAGCAGGAAATGCGATTTATTTTCGTAGAAACGATGGATGAAGTGCTTAATGCAGCGTTACTACCAGTTGCCGCTGGCGCAGCCACCCCAGAATCAGAACCAGAACAAGAACCAACGAAAGAAAAAGAGAATAAGAACGAAATCGCGAAACCGTAATGCGCTTATGGGTTCTCGGTTCGGTGGTTCTCTATTCTCCTTGTAATTATCCTACAGGCGAGTACGAAAACAACTGGAAAATCGATTAGGGTAACCTATCGCGTCTGACTGACTTTCTATACGTACTACCCGATATCTGGTTCGACCGGAACAAACGCTGGTTCAGAGATTATTTTTTGCTCGGTTGCATCAACTGCTGGTATCGCATCAGATAGTAGTTCGCTTTCTGCATATCGCCTAATACTGAACCATAATACTGCGCAAGCCGCATATACGGATTCGGATACCTCGGTTCTAACTGAATCGCTTTTTCCCACATCGCTACCGCCTGGTCACCTGCACCGAGTTGCGCATACGCGAGCCCGAGATTATCATACGCATCAATCACCTGCGGGTTGAGCTGGATTGTTGCCAGAAATTCATTGACTGCGAATTGTAGATACCGTTGTTGGTTAACTTGTGCGGAACTCATACTACCAGGCGCTGCGGTCGACATCGTTTGCATCAAATGGTTTGCCTCTTGCAAATAGAGTAATCCGAGGGAAAAATGCGCTCGATAATCGTTCGCTTCCGTATCGTATTTAACTAAACTCAGCCCTCGCTGGAACATCTCGATTGCTTTCTGGCGGTTTCCTTGCCGGTCGTAGAGCTGGCCGAGCGAAAAATAAGAAATCGCTTTACGTGGTTGCGTCCGAATCGCTTTCTGGAATTCTTCCATCGCTTTATCGAGCATATTCTCTTGCAGATATAAATTCCCAAGATTGATATGCATGTTATCGAGATCCCACCCAGTTCTACTGGTCGCTTCAAACTGTTCGAACGCTTTCTTTTTCAACTCCGGGTCACCGAGTCGTTCCGCTTCGTTATAGTATCCACGACCGACTAAAAAATGATAGTTCGCTACCAACTCTCGAGTATAATAGTCTGTGCTCATTTGATAGAAATATTTATCTAAATCACGCATCTTCTTCAGCGTTCCGGAATAATCCGGTTCCGGCATACCTGGTTTCCGCAGATAGTAAACAATTCCACTGGGCAACACTTGCGATTGTGCTAAAATCGGGAAATCTTTAAACAGTTCCGGATTAAATACCTGCTGCAACATAAAATAACACGGTCGTTTCGATTCCGCACAAATTTTTGCGCGCGAATAATCCTTTAACCGATTATGTTCATCAGGACCGAGTTTATATTTCAAATCGCCGAAATCGTGTATCATCACGAACAGATTTTCACCTTCGTCATAGATTCGTTCAGGCGGAAATTTCTTTTCCACATACGAGAGATACCCAATCGCAAACGTCGGATTATCGCCAATGATAAAAATGATTCCTTCCGGATCCATCGAATTAATAATGTTCATCCCGAAATCGTAAGCGACGGCATTTCTACTCAAATCGTTATCATAATAGTTTAATTTCATTATGGTAAACGGTATCAGGAAGAGGAGTCCTCCAGCGAGATACTTCACCACCGGAATCGGTTTCGGTATACTGGCAGAAACTTCCGCAGGAACGGTAGCGATGTGGGGTGATGATGTAGGAGATGTAGAATTGGTAATATTCGAAGTTCCTACTGCAGGAGCGGATTTGAATAGATATTTATTCGCCCATTCGATAAGTTGCAAGATACCGAAAGCCATCCAGATTGAAAGCATTAAATAACTCGGAATATAGAATACCTGCTGGATATACAACGCATGGTTCGTAGTGTTAAAGTTTAATAACGCAATTAAACCAGGACCATACATCAGATACGCTAGCAACGTTAACACGAAAAATTTCCCGTTCTGTTTCAGGAGCCGAACGGCGCCAAGTCCGATTAACGTCAACCATATACAAGTCCAGAGGAGCATGAGCACTAACGGCACGCCACGGAGCGTCTCTGCCGGACTGAATTCTTTAATAAACATTGCTGGAATAATACCTTTGATATATCCGAAATGAGAACCAAATTGCCGGAAAAAGAAAATGAGCCAGGTCTGAATCTGTTCTTTCAACAGATCCCACGGCGCGAGCAAACGGAAAAACGTTTCATACGGCATCTGACTTAACGGACCGTATTGTCGTCGGGATAAATGGTTATAGAAATCTTCTAACGTATGCGGAGTTCCCCAGCTCATCACCGGATTACCAACTTCACGGAGCGGAAGATATAAATACGGGGCTACACCAAGGAAAAACAGTAACGTGGCGTAAAGCCAGGTTTTATCGCGTTTTTCGCGCCAGTAGATAAATAAGGTATAAGGCAGAAAAATCAAAATACAGGTTGTTGCTTTCGTCATGAAGGTATCGCCTGGCGGTAGCGGTTGCCGTAAGAATATATACGAAATCATATCCGCAACACCGAAATTGAGCAGATTCGCTGGTTCATACGGTGATTTCGGGAGTCCACTTGCAATCAAGTAAATGAGCGGGCATGCAATTAAAAAGTAAAATAGAAGATAAAGGAGCTCCTGCCGAAACCGCCAATGCCGTTTTAGACTGCATACGATAAAGAAGGAAAAGAAAACCGGCATCGCTAGGAAAGTATTATGATTAGTCAACCCTAATCCGCAGAGAAGATAGAGTAATAAGAAATATCGTTTATCTTGTGTCTCGCTCCAGACCAGCAGCACGAACGTTGCTGCGATAATAAAAAATGCGTTGAGGACATATACTTCCGCGATACACGCTTGCGCCCAGAATTGATACGTAAACGCAAAAATTAATGCACCGAGCGCAGCTACCAACCGATGTTTAGCAATTTTCAATAACATTAAATATAAGAAATACGCGGTCACTGCAGCAATTAACGACGCCAGATAATTACAATGTCCAGCTACATTCACGCCAACTGGAATAAACGTTGCTGCGAGTTTCAATAAGAGCACCCAAGTAGGATACCCTGGCGGATGCGCGATTCCGAGCGTATATCCCATCGCAGCGAACTCGCCACTATCTCCTACGTAGAGCGTTCGGCAGAAGGTGAGCGTATATACAATCAATGGAATGATAAACACTGGGATACCCCAGAGTAAATCCGATTTGGTGATATCACGCAACGGAACCCGTGCAGAGGGCACGGCGGGCTCGCATAACCCAAGTTCGCGCACGATCGTTTGTAATTCTCGTACAGTCAGATTCAGTTTTTTCGCTAATTCTTGCGGTGGGATTTTATGATAATTCTCACGTAAAAATCGGCGCTGTTCTTTATTAAGCTTTTTAGCCATGATGAACGCTGATTCTAGCGATGTAAAACACCCGATTACTCGATGTGGTTAACCTTCGATGTAATCTAGTATTTTAATCACTGCAATCATTTTTTCCTATTCAAATTCTTATGAGAAATGGATTTGATTCTTTTTCAACCTGAATCGTTGTTGCGGGACCATGACCCGGAAACACCAACAAATCGTCCGGTAACGATAATAGTTTCGTTCGAATTGAATCGTAAAGTTCTGGTTCCGAACCACCGGGTAAATCTGTTCTTCCAACCGACCCGCAAAATAATGTATCTCCGGTTAGAATCCGGTCGGATAATAAAAAACATACGCTCCCTTTAGAATGGCCTGGCGTATGGATAACTTTCAATTCTATCTGACCGATATAATAACAATCTCCGTCGTGCAGATATTCATCAGCAGGCACTGAATCGATTTCTACCGACCCAAACAATTCCTCCGGTTGTAACGGATTGACTAACCAATCCGCATCCGCACGATGAATCAATAATTTTGCATCGGTAACTTGTTTCACCGGTCGGTTAGCGCTAATATGGTCGAAATGACCGTGCGTGTTGAATATATATTCTACTCGTAAATGGTACTTTTTGACAATATTCAGGATAAGGTCTGGGGTACCGCCAGGATCAACAATCGCTGCGCGATTCGATTTTTTACATCCGATAATATAGCAATTCGCTTGCAGAATGCCTACTGGCACACTGCGAAAAAATAGAATCGAATTCATACCGATAGGTATCCAATACTATTCAAAATAATATCTAACTAACTAAAAAATAAAAATATTATAGCGTAAAACATCTACCGAAAAATTTCTTAGGAATGAGCTAGAGACCGGATTGTCCTACTATACTCCTATATAGCAAGTGCGATATTGGAAGAGTCATTCCGCGAGTTTTAGCCGCATTCTCCAGGAAACTACGTTGTGGGAATGACAGTTGATGATTTATTGTTCCACCATCGCTAGAAATTCTTGTTCGGTAATCGTTTTTATTCCTAATTGTTGCGCTTTTTCTAATTTTGAGCCAGGATTCTCGCCGACAATAAGATAATCAACATTTTTTCCAACTGCAGTAGCGACTTTGCCGCCATACCGGCGAATGATATCATGCGCTTCTTCTCGAGTATGTTTTTGTAAAGTTCCCGTAATTAAGAAAGTTTTCCCGGTCAATGCGCTCGGTTTAACGTCCTTTTTTGGTTCCGCTACGAACTGCACTCCGGCTGCTCGGAGTCGCTCGAGTAACCGACGCATTTCCGGTGTTCGAAACGTCTGATAGATGCTTTCCGCAACCACTTGACCGATATCCGGGATAGTCCGTAACTCTTCAACTGTTGCCGCAGATAGCGCATCAATACTTCCGAAATATTCCGCAAGGATATCCGCTGCCCGACGTCCAACATGTCGAATTCCGAGTCCGTAAATTAAATCTGATATCGGCCGATGTTTACTTTGTTCAATCGCAGTTAACAGTTTCGATGCGGATTTTTGTCCCATTCGTTCTAGTTGTAACAGTTTAAATAGGTCTAATGTATAGATATCAGCTATATCTCGAACTAAGCCAGCATCGACCAGCTGTTCGACTAACGCTTCACCCAATCCTTCAATATCCATCGCGGCTCGAGACGCAAAATGTGTTAACCGGCGTTTAATTTGCGCTGGACATGAAATATTCTCACACCGATACACGACTTCATCTGGTTCTTTCCATAATCGCGCGCCGCAAACCGGACACTTATCTGGCATAACGAATTTTTTCTCTTTACCTGTTCGAACGCTGTGGATCGGTTTCACAACTTCCGGAATAACTTCCCCAGCTTTTTCAATGATAACCTGGTCGCCGATACGGATATCTTTCCGCGCGATTTCTTCTTGATTATGGAGTGTAGCACGGCTTATCGTTGACCCAGCTAATGACACTGGCTCGAGAACTGCTACCGGTGTAATTGCGCCAGTCCGACCGACTTGCAGAACGATATCAAGCAATTTCGTCGTCGCTTGCGTTGCACTAAATTTGAATGCAATCGCCCAACGTGGACTTTTCATGGTCGCTCCGAGTCGAGCTTGCTGATTGAGATTATTAACTTTCACTACCAGCCCATCGATATCATACGGTAACGTATCCCGATGTTTCGACCAATATTCCCAGGTTGCAATCACTTTCTCTATGGTATTGCAAATGGTTATTTCCGGACTGATTTTTAACCCAATTGACTGGAGTTTTTTTAACGTATCGAAATGTGTTGCTGCGATCGGTTCTGCGATATACCCTAGGGAATGAATAAATATATCCAGCTTACGTTTAGCGGTCAATTGTGGGTCAAGTAGTTTCAACGAACCTGCAGCCGCATTTCGTGGATTAGCAAATAATTCTTCGTTCGCTACCGCTTTTTCTTGATTGATTCGTTTGAATTGTTCTTTGGTAAGAAAAACTTCACCACGAACCTCGAAATTCATCAAGCGTGGATCCGTGGTATCTAAAACCAGCGGAAGACTTTTTATGGTTTTTAAGTTCGCCGTGATATCATCGCCGGTATATCCGTCGCCACGAGTTGCACCACGTTTGAATTTCCCATTCTCATATTCTAGCGAAACTGCAACTCCGTCTATTTTCAGTTCAACGACATATTCAATTTTTTCACCAGGCAGATTTTTCCGTACCCGAGTATCAAACTCAATCATTTCTTCCGGCGTGTAACAGTTTGCTAGACTTAACATCGGTACCCGATGCGTTACCGAAACAAATTCTTTCAACGGCTCGCCGGCAACTCGTTGTGTTGGCGAATCCGGCGTGATGAGTTCCGGAAATTGCGCTTCTAATTGTTCGAGTCGTTTTACGAGCTGGTCATATTCATAATCGGATATTTCCGGCTGATTCTCAACGTAATACTTCCGGTCGTGATATCGTATGCGTGACCGGAGTTCTTCAATTTTTTTCTTCGCTTCTGTTAGCGTCATAAAGAGTCTAAGAGTCTAACCTCTACAATTTGAAAACATACAGGTTTAAGTTATATCGTAGAACCATTGCACTGAGCACTTGGATTTTTTTACCAGCCGTTTTCCAGTCGTTGCGCAAGTGAATGGGGTAGTCCGGCATCAATAATTTTCTGTTGTGCTCGCTTGATATCGTACGAAACGCGGTGAAGCGTTACCGTTTGGGTTTCGGTATCCAGAATCGCTACGGAACTCTTCGGATTACCATCGCGGGGTTGTCCGACACTACCAACATTGATAATATATCGCTCTTCTTCTTTCAATGGCAATGGATTTTCAGTAATGAGTTCAACCTGGCCATCTTCTCGTAAGGCAACGAAAAACGGCTGATGTGAGTGCCCGATAAAACATATTTGCTCGCGAAAGAACTCGAAATTTTTCTCCGCACTGTCTAACGACAAAATGTATTCCCATTGTTCCGGATGTCGTGGTGATGCATGGACTAAAAAAATATTGTTCGCTTGATATGTAAACTCAAGTGCGGTAAGAAATTTTTTCCGTTCCGGCGTTAAGGTTTCCCGAGTCCAGAGCAACGCCGCTCGCGCAGTATGATTAAAATAGGTTATCTCGGTCAACCCGAGTGCGGCATGGTCGTGGTTCCCCAGTACCACGGGACAATCGAGCGCAGCGATAATATCTACGCATTCGTTCGGATTTGCGCCGTATCCGACAATATCTCCACCACAAAGATAATTGGTTATTTCCGCATCCTCAAGGTATTTAATCATTGCGGTTAATGCTTCAAGATTCCCGTGGATATCGGAGAAAATCGCAAGTTTCATAGCTAAATTAGGAAACAACTGGGATAATGAATAATGTAGTCTGGATCCATTATGCATTGTATCACGGGAATCAGTCTGCAGTCAATGGAAAACCAATTTCCGCACTGCACCGAGTGCTTTGCACAAACAGGCGCATTAATCACCATAGTATATTTCAATTCATCTCCCTGAACGCAATCTTTTCGTGGTATTATTGTAGTTCAATGATGGTTCACAAAATCGATATCAAAAATCTGGATTTACCTGCGTTAACTAAATGGGTTACCCAATACGGTCAGAAACCGTATCGCGCGAAACAGTTGTTTAAATGGATATACCAGCATCGGGTTGAATCGTTCGAGGAAATGACAGATATCGCGGTCTCATTTCGTCACCAGTTATCAACGATTGCCGAAATAAGTCAACTCCAACTCCAGACGAAACAAATTTCCGCTGACGGCACCAGAAAATATCTCTTTACCTTATCAGATAATAATTCGATTGAAAGTGTTTTAATCCCTGATAACGATCGGCTAACGGTATGTATCAGTACCCAGGTCGGCTGTGCATTAAACTGTGCTTTCTGTCTGACTGGAAAAAGCGGGTTTATCCGGAATCTAACCAGTGCGGAAATTGTCAATCAAGTTCTGGCAGTGGATACCGATGCGAAATCGTTGCGAACCGAAACCAGACAGCGGTCGCGGTTAATTCCCCAGAATGCAACTCGGGTTGTAACGAATATCGTCTTGATGGGTATGGGCGAACCGCTATTAAATTTTACCAATGTCGTTCGTGCAATTCGGATCCTATCCGCTCCTGAAGGGTACAATTTTTCTCCAAAACATATTACGGTATCAACCGTAGGTATTATTCCGAAACTATATGCATTAGCTAAAGAAAACACTAACGTTAATCTTGCGATTTCATTGAACGCAACTACTGACGAACAACGGAATTATCTCATGCCGATACATAAAAAAACCTCGATTGAACAATTATTCCAAGCGATTCGGGCATATCCGCTACCGAAACGGCGCCGAATTACGTTCGAATATGTCTTAATCGCTGGAATCAATGATTCGCTTGCGGATGCGCATCGACTAGGTAAGTTGCTCCAAGGAATCAGATGCAAAATTAATTTAATTCCATTTAATGAAATTCCAGGCTGCGAATTTAAACGACCAAGTGCTGAAACCGTGCTTCGTTTTCAGCAAGCGCTCGTCGACCAAAATTATACGGTATTGATTCGCGAAAGTCGCGGGCAAGATATTTTCGCTGCCTGTGGTCAACTCCGTGCTAAAGGACAAAGGTCGATAAACGAAGGACAACCATCATGTTAATATTGCTACGGACGTTGCAGTAAGAAGTAAACTGTATGCTAAACGAAAACGAACTTTTAGCTTTTATTCAGCAAAATTTTCCTCGGCCATTTCATCCGCGAGAACTCATGAAAAAATTGAATGTTCCGCCGGATGAAAAAGCAGCAATCCATGACGTATTGCAAGCATTAACCCGGTCTGGAAAACTTGTTCGTATCCGCAAGAAACGGCTCGGACTCGCTACCGCAATGAATCTGATTGTTGGTACATTGCAGGCAAATCCGCAAGGATACGGGTTTGTTATCCCCGATAATGTATCGCTACCGGATATTTATGTTCATGGTCGCAACTTCGGAACGGCAATGCATGGCGATAAAGTCGTGGTTCGAATTGAAGGGAAGAATCAGCTTGGAAAACCGAACGGCAGGATTATTCGCATCCTCGAACGAGCACAGAAGAAAATTGTCGGAATATTTGATACGAACCGATATTTTTGTTTTGTAGTGCCTGATGATAAGAGATTGTTCCACGATATCTATATCAGTCGAAAAAAAATCCGGGGCGCTAAACGTGGACAAAAAGTTGTAGTTAAACTGCTTGATTGGAGTTCCGAGCAACTGAATCCGGAAGGTGAAATTATTGATATTCTTGGCTATCCGGATGAACCAGGAGTGGATATCCAATCCGTCATCGAAAAATATAATTTACCAGCGGTATTCCCTATCAATGTTATTCAAGAAGCTGAAGCAGTTGCAGAACAACCAATTGATACCAAGAAAAGGCTCGATTTACGCAATTTAATCACTTTTACCATCGACCCCGCTGATGCGAAAGATTTCGATGATGCAGTTTCGCTCGAAAAAACCGCTGCTGGATATCGGCTCGGAGTCCATATCGCCGACGTGAGTTATTTTGTCCAAGAGAACTCCGCTCTCGATATTGAAGCGTATCGGCGCGGGAATAGTGTCTATTTAGTTGACCGAGTTCTGCCAATGCTTCCGCCCCAGCTGTCGAACGGAATCTGTAGTTTGAATCCTGGCGTTGATCGATTAACCATAAGTTGCTTAATGGATTTCGATTCTGCAGGAAATCTAATGAACTACACTATCGTTGATAGTATCATCCGAAGTTCTGCACGACTCACCTATGACCAGGTACAACAGATTCTCGTCTCGCCGCAGGAAACGAACGGCGTGGTGTCGGATACCATCGTTAACATCCTTAAAGAAATGGAACAGTTAGCGCGCCGGCTTTATACCAAACGACTGCAGCAGGGTAGTATTGATTTCAACTTGCCGGAAACAAAAGTTATCCTGGATGAAAACGGGCGAGTGCTTGAGATAAAAAAAATACAAAAAGATATTTCGCATCAGATTATTGAAGAATTTATGCTCGTGGCGAATCGAACCGTGGCGACACATATGCACGCATTACAACTACCGTTCATGTATCGGGTTCATCAGCCGCCAGATACCGAAAAAATGCGCGAATTCCAAACGTTTCTGAAATCATTGGGTTATACAATGAAAGTTGCTGAACCGATGCCAGCTAAAGAAATTCAACGTATCTTAACATTAATTGCTGGAAAACCAGAAGAAATTTTCCTGAATCAGCTCCTGTTACGCGAAATGAAAGAAGCACGATATGCCGTCGAGAATATTGGTCATTTCGGATTAGCATTTCCGATATATACTCACTTTACGTCCCCGATTCGGCGGTATCCGGATTTAATCGTTCACCGATTACTCCGCAAATCGCGAACGCTCCAAACTCGATTCGATGATATCTCGCAGGTATCCCAGCAATTGCATAATATCGCTATCCATTGTTCTGAAACCGAACGAACCGCAATGGAAGCAGAACGAGAATCAGTATTAATGAAAAAAATTGAGTTTCTGCACGACAAGGTCGGCAATGAATATTATGGTATAATTTCTGGTGTAACCGCCTACGGTCTTTTTGTCGAGTTAGAAGATTTCCTCATTGAAGGGTTAATTCATATCAGTTCGATTTCCGATGATTATTATCATTTTAATGAATCGCACTATGCACTTGAAGGAGAACATACATCACGGCGGTTCCAGCTCGGAGACCGGGTCTATGTCCGGATACTAAAAGTCGATAAAATAAACAAAGAAGTCGACTTAGAATTGGTTGAACACGCATGAATCAGGTCGAGGTTCAATAGGAAAGCAAACAACTTTCACGGTTTATTGCATCTCCATTTTCGACAACTATGCAGCAAAGACACTCTCGCGAACTAGTTATACTAACTGGATTTATCTTAAGCATTCTTGGACTCGCGCTGGTTACCTGGCTAGCGAACCTAGAAGTTAGGCGGGTTAAACAAACCATATTCGCGGCTAAACGTGCGGTCGAACAGTTGAATATCGACGCAGGGATTAACTATCTCGCTGATGAATATACCGACGGTTGGGGGTTTAATAAAACAACGGTATATGAATTTGGTAAAAATCTCTTTTCACGAACGAAACAGCTTGAAATTACGCTTGATAATCTCTCAATAAAAGTTGATGACCGGTTCGCGCAGGCGAATGTTGATATTCAAATCAAGGTGGTGTTAACCAGCGAGGTGTATTCGAACCTGGAATTACACGATGTTTTCGGAACCGGTAAACCGAAAAATCCGATGATGGTTCAGCTGGTTAAATCCGCAGATAATCAATGGCGGATTCGATATCTCGCCTTGATTGATACCCCATAAAATAAAAATCTGGGATTTAATTTATCGGAATACATATCAAAACTCACGAGCAACCATAAATTAAATCCCATTTTTTGTCCCCTAGGAGTTGTCGCGGTTAGGTATTCAACAACTCTTTCAACGCGGCACTCGGGGTAAACTTCGGCGCTTTCCGAGCCGGAATCTGAATCCGTTCACCAGTTTTCGGATTCAACCCGACGCGCGCTTTTTTCTGCGAGACACTAAAATTCCCGAATCCGAACAGCGTTACCCGGTCACCTCTTTTCAGCGCTTTCGCAATATTATCTAACACTGACTCAACCGCTCGTTCCGCAGCGACTTTTGAAATATCGGCAGCGATCGCTACTTCGTTAATTAAATCCTGTTTATTCATGCATTCTAGCCCCCCTTCTCTACTAAATTCTCTCCACCTACTCCAATTTGGTGTTAGCATACATTATACAATACAATCTTTGAATTTTCACAGCCGACCTGAAAAAGAACTTCAGTCTTGCGCGAACTGATGATAGCGTCGTGAAGTTGGAACAAGGCTATACCGTATTGCCTCGTTTCTACTCCACTCCACTACCGTCAAAGAAAAATGAAGAAACTAACATTACCAGACTGCACCAGCTACGCTATGTTACCGTTTCGTTTTGTTACCTTTAGCGAGTAGCGGATTAGAGTTTCTGACTATGAATCACAACCGTTTTAGCAACCGTAATCCTAAAAATGTCGTCTTATATATAAAAGGTTATACGGAGTTGCAGATGCAGATTCACATTATAGCAAATACCTATAGCAAATATTAAATGCATCTAAATACAGTTTTTTCTTGACAAACTTCAGATACAGTGCTATTTTTATTTAGAAGTTTATTGTATAATTGTGTATTAAAATTGAATTCTTAAAAATTTTTTACATAAGGGAGAACTCCATGCGTAAATCGTATCCATCAAATACGTTTCAAGCATTTATCGTTTCTTTATTTCTAATCATCATTAGTTCACTATTCTTTGTCTCCAGCGGATACCCCTGGGCGTATTTTGCCCGTGAAACTACCGATACAACAAAAATTCTTCTGAAAGCAGACCGAATTAAACAAATTAACTGGGATGAACAAATTAAGAAATTAACCGCACAAATTCCAAACTGGAAAAATCGGCCGTTTAAAAATGAGGGCGATTTTGTTCCGGATGAATTAATCATCAAATACAAAAAATCTACGGAACCGAAATCAATCAAAGCGATTGAAGACCGCGAATCGTTCACGGTTAAAAAAATCAGTAAACATCTTGGATTCCGAACCGTAAAAATCCCGAAAGGAAAATCGGTAGCAGAATTGGTTAAAAAACTTTCGAAAGACCCGAACATTGAATATGTGGAACCGAACTACCGCGCGTATATATTTTACTTCCCAGACGATATTTATCTCAATGACCCCAACACGACGTTACGGCGTGGCTGGTATGCACCTGTGAATAACGAAATTCCCGTTTGGACTGACCCGTCAACCGGTCAACAATTCAAATATTATACCTATCTCCCGTATTCGCTCTATGGAATGCGGCTCCCGAGTTTACCACAAAATTATACCGGCTACATTTCCGATTCCGGCGCATGGGAGTATGCTCGTGGCGGAGCTGGAGTTAAAGTTGCAGTGATTGATACTGGCGTTATGAGCGGGCATGAAGATTTGCTCGGTCGCGTTGGTCGTGGTTACGATTATGTCAATAATGACGGAATACCGTTAGATGATAACGGGCACGGTACGCATTGTGCTGGGATAATTGCCGCTAATGCGGATAACCTCCGTGGCGTATGCGGGATTGCGTCTGAAGTAACCATTATTCCGATAAAAGTTATGAACGCTGCCGGCGTTGGTACGATGGACGATATCGCTGAAGGTATCGTTGGTGCAGTGAAAGATTATAATGCGAATATTCTCAATTTAAGTCTCGGTGGATATTACAATTCGCAGGTTGTTCGCGAAGCAGTGCAAGAAGCGTTAGACGCTGGTGCAATAATCGTTGCCGCTGCCGGAAATGAAGGTTTAGATTTCGTCGCTACTCCGAGTTATCCCGCTGCGTATCCGCGCGTAATTACTGTCGGTTCATTCAATTATCGCGGGAGTTATAATTACCTGATGCAAACGACGGGAACTGGAACACCTATTCGGACTCAGTATTCAAACTACGGCTATATCCCCGGTCGCACAAATTCAACCGATACTGGCGTTGAAATTTATGCACCTGGCGGTGACCCGGAACTATATCCTATATATAGCACAATTCCATATAATCTTGGTCAACCACGATACGGGCAAATGATGGGAACCTCGATGGCCGCACCGCAAGTCGCTGGACTCTGTGCACTCCTGTATGCGCAAGGGATTAGAAGTCGTGAAATTATAACGTACGCTTTATGGTCAACGTCACAAAGTCCGTATCCGCCGTATGCCCGTGGTTCAGCAACGTATGATTTTGGATACGGAGTTATTGACCCGCGATATACCCTGCAATATGCAAAAGATTTAGTGTTACCTT